>JAZRHB010000060.1:0-1964 GCA_045644605.1 Clostridia bacterium | reverse complement strand
GGCGGTAATATCCGTGACCAACGATATGTATGCCTTCGTCAAGCCCGACGAAACGGTAACGCTGACGGTGGACGAACCGCTTGATTTGGAAGGTCTTTGCGGTCTTCTCGGAGATGCAGAGGTCGTCAGAAATCCGTTTGTCCTTAAGATGTATTTGAAATCCAAGGGCAAGGACGGGCAGAACCTCGACCTTAAAGGACAGTGTACGCTTAACAAAAATATGAGTTACCGTGAGATAATGCTCGAGTTGTGGTAAAAGTTTGGAGGGGACTTTGCTTTTATGAGAAAATATAAAAAGATCAATGCAATAATTATTGCTGCAATTCTTATAATAAGTGCTTTACCCATGCTGTTATTTTGGAATAGACTTCAAGTAACGAAATATTCTATTCCCGCGATATGTTTTCTTGTTTTTCATTTGCTGTACGGTCTTATCGCCTACATATTTCAGCATAAGGGGAATTTTTTGAGATTAAATTTATTCTTTTTACAGCGAATGGATTTTTTCCTTTTTTGTGTAGAAAACGAGGAATACACATTCACAAAAGAGTACGAACAAGAATTCAACAGAATGTTGGCAATATATTACAGCACTGTACCGATGTACGTGCCTTGTGTTTTTCTGTCTGCTACTCCTGCCGTTATGGCCGTTCCGTTAGTCGTGTTCGCAATTCCTCAGGTGTATTTGTTTATTAAAGAAATACGGAAAGATGTTGCGTATATCAAAGAAAGAATACGAATGAAAAAACAAATGGACGACGTGTTGGAGCAACAGCGTATTGAACAAGAACGCCGTGAGTCAATGGGAAAATGGAAATAAATTAATATACAATAAAAAAGAACCGCGTCACGGTGTTAAGATAGCATTTGAGATGCACCCCGGCTTCTGCGTATACAATCCCGAAACACTTCTAAAATTGAGAGCGGCAGTTATTATCATCGAGGAAGAAAAGCCTACCACAATGAGCTGGGCGTAATATATTTACAAAAAACGGCAGAGGTGTTGCATCCCTGCAGATTTTGTGTTATAATGGCGATAGAGATCAAAGGAGGGGGGGTCATGAAATGTTGAAAAAAAGTAATCTTATATTTGTTTTCTTGTCAGTTGCAATTTTAATTGCCTGTGTTTTGCCTGTAATCTTAAATGAAAATGCCGCAATTTCGTTCAATTCTGCTCCGGCATTGGTGTTTGGCATTTGTTCTGCCGTTTATGCTGTTATTGCTTTTGCGAATAAGAAAAAAGGCAATCTTTTCGTATTGGGAAGAAATAAATTATTTTTTGCGTTTTTACGTTCGCTGGAAGACGATAATCCCGATACAGACAGCGATGAATACAAGAAGGAATTTGCACTTTCAGCGTTCATTTTCTGTGCTTCTATTCCACTTTATATACCGCTTGCTTTTTTTGCTAGGAGCTTTTATACAGCACTTTCTTCGGCACTTTCTGTGACGATTTTGAGAATGTTGTTTACATTTGGATTGGTGCTGATTCCTCGCATAATAAAAAATGTGCAATACAAAAAGCAAAGTCGAATCAAAGATGAAGCGTACAGAAAAGAACAAGAACGCCGTGAATCAATGGGAAAATGGAAATAAATAATATACAATAAAAAAGATCCGCTTGACACCAAGCGGTTCTTTTTTATCAATTAAGATAACTTATATCTTCCTTTCCCTCGTGTGGAAAAACGTGCAATTTCGATGTCCCTGCAATATGCTCGTCAAGACGAACGGCACGTATTCTTCTGTTGGTGTAGGTGGTGTAATAATAGGTCTTGCTTTGAGTACAGGCACAGGAGGTGTAAAGGGTGGAGATAGGCTTACCCGATGGAGATTTTGCAAGTCCCAAGGGTTGGCTGACCGTTTCCATAATGTGAAAGAAACGGCTTACAGCATCAATTTCACACTGTGCGTGAACGGTATGATTTTTCGCAAACACGGCACGAATAAATCGTGAAGCAGAG
>JAZRHB010000059.1:0-17702 GCA_045644605.1 Clostridia bacterium | reverse complement strand
CATGTCGAGAGTGTGGCTCTTTTGGAAAAATAAAAAGAATTTGGTATTGACATTTCGAATGTTGAGATGTATAATTTAAAAAAATAATATAATTGTGTAGGGGAGCTTGTTTAAGCAGGCTGAGAGGAAGTAATCGAACTTCGACCCTTAAACCTGATGCGGATAATGCCGCCGTAGGAAGTCATAGTTTGATTAATTGCGGATAGTCCATCAGGACTATCCGTTTTTTGTTGCCTGAAAGGAGGGTAGAGCAAGGTGGCAGGGGAGCGCCTGACATCTTTTATAAAGCGATGGGAACCCGTGTTTCGGGGTGAGAGTAGACTAGTAAGTCTTTACCGGCAAAATCGTAAGATTTTGTAGCTTTTACGAAATGAGGAATTAAATAATGCTTAAAAATTCAAAAGGACTTTTAAAACTTGTAGTACTTGCAATGCTTATTGCACTCGGCGTTGTTATTTCGCCACTGCTTCGGTTTGAGGGCATGTGCCCGATGGCGCATTTTATCAACATACTGTGCTCGGTGCTTTTAGGACCGTGGTATTCACTTTTATGTGCAACACTTATCGGTATAATCCGTATGATATTTATGGCAATACCGCCAATTGCACTTACCGGTGCAATTTTCGGAGCTTTTCTTTCGGGCGTATTTTACCGCATATCAAAAGGAAATCTGCTTATGGCAGTGCTTGGTGAAATTATAGGTACAGGAATTATCGGTGCTGTGCTTTCGTATCCGGTTATGACGATTTTCTGGGGACGAACAGATTTAAACTGGGTATTTTATGTGCCGTCATTCATCTGCGGAACGCTTATCGGAGGATCAATTGCATATGTATTTTTGCGTAAAATTGCAAAAGCCGGTGTGCTTGAAGATTTTCAGAAAAAGCTTTCAAGTGTAAGCTATGGGTATAAAGAAAGTCTTATTGGCGATGCCGCTACGGTTTGCGGACTTGGAGTAATCGGATTTCTTGTTATAGAAATTCTTTCGGGACTTTTTGGACTTGAAGTGTCGTATATTTCATATTCCGTACTTGCTGTATTTGTTATGGGCGGTATTGCCGTATACATAAGGGGGAAGAAAAATGAAGTTAAGACCGGATGATACACCGCTTATACACTGTATCACAAATCCGATTTCAATTAAAATGAGTGCAAACGCAATTCTTGCACTCGGGCGGCGGCCTATTATGGCGGAGCACCCGAAAGAAGTAAAAGAAATTACACAAACGGCATCTGCCGTTTGTGTAAATCTTGGCAACATTACAGATGTGCGGATAAAATCAATCAAAATTTCGATGAAAGCTGCAGAAAAACATGGTATTCCGGTTGTGGTGGATGCTGTGGGAGTAGCATGCTCACGTATCAGGAGGCGTTTCGCATTAAAGCTTTTAGAGAAATATTCTGCGGCTATCATAAAAGGAAACTATTCCGAAATACTTGCAATGTATGATAAAACCTATGCATCAAGTGGCGTTGATGCGGATAAAGCGACTGATACAGAAAGTGTGAAACGTGCGTCGTTGGAACTTGCCAATAAGTATAATTGCGTTGTATTAGTAAGTGGGGAAACGGATATTATTACGGACGGCAGACAGGTGGTCTATATACAAAACGGCTGTCCGTCGCTTGCAAAAATTACCGGTAGCGGATGCGCTCTTGGTACGATTTGCGCGTGTTTTTTGACGGAAATGGGTGCACTTGACGCAGCAACATATGCTGCAGCGGTTTTAGGAATATGCGGTGAGCACTCCTGTGGGGGAAACGGCAGTTTTGAAGTCAGGCTTATGGATAAGCTGTCTGAAATTACGGAAGAAAAAATTGAAAAGAATATAAAAAAAGAGGTGGAATACATTGAAAAAAATTGATACGTCGCTTTATCTTATAACCGATTCTTCGGTGGAAACGGAAGAAATGCTTGGAAAGGTGGCGCAGGCGATAGAGGGAGGAGTAACAATTGTGCAGCTTCGTGAAAAAACCAGTGCAACAAGAGAAATGATTGATATTGCAACAAGATTGCACGAAATAACAAAAGCATATGGTGTGCCACTTATTATTGATGACAGGGTGGACGTTGCGCTTGCTGCTGATGCCGAGGGGGTTCATCTTGGCAAAGAGGATATGCCTATTGATGTTGCACGTAAAATCCTTGGAGAAAATAAGATAATCGGGGCAACAGCAAAAACTGTGGAAGCGGCAGTTGATGCATATAACAAGGGGGCGGATTATCTTGGCGTAGGTGCAATTTATCCCACTACTACAAAGGTAAAGACGGTTATTACAAGTGTGGATACACTTAAAAATATTTGTGCGGCGGTGCCCATACCTGTTAATGCAATAGGTGGACTTAATAAGGATAATGTGCAAATTCTGCGGGATGTTGAGATTGATGGTATCTGTGTGGTTTCGGCAATTATGAAAGCGGCAGACGCAAAAAAAGCAGCAATTGAGTTGAGGGAGTGGAGAAAATGAAAACGGCACTTACAATAGCAGGTTCGGATTCAAGTGGTGGTGCAGGAATTCAGGCAGATATTAAAACGATGACGGCGAACGGCGTTTTTGCAATGAGCGTGGTAACAGCACTTACGGCACAAAATACAACAGGTGTATCAGGAATATTGGAGGTTTCGCCGGAATTTCTTGAAATGCAGCTTGATGCTGTATTTAAGGATATTTTTCCGGATAGTGTTAAAATCGGTATGGTATCTTCAGCGAGGTTTATTGAAATCATAGCAGACAAACTGAAATTTTACGGTGCAAAAAATATTGTGGTTGACCCTGTTATGATTGCAACAAGCGGAGCAAGCCTTATAAAAAACGGCGCGGTAGATTTAATGAAAAAACGGCTGTTTCCGCTGGCGAGTATTATAACGCCCAATATTTCCGAAGCGGAGGTTTTGACAGGGATTAACATCACTTGCAAAAACGATATGATTAAAGCGGCAAAAAAGATATATATCGACTGTGGATGTACGGTGCTTCTGAAAGGTGGACATTTAGAGGATGATGCCAGTGACCTTTTGTATGACGGGAATGAAAAATGGTTTTGCGGAAAACGGATTGATAATCCAAATACCCACGGAACGGGATGTACACTTTCAAGTGCAATTTCGGCAAATCTTGCAAAAAGGTTTGGTTTAGAGGAGGCTGTTTCAAGAGCAAAGGACTACATATCGGGTGCGATTTCGGCAAATCTTGATTTGGGGAAAGGAGGCGGGCCTTTAAATCACGCATTTGATTTAACAAGCCGTTTTGTTTGTGAAACTGAATAATATCTTATTTGAAAGGAAATGAGGACAATGAGAAAGTATGCTACTCAAATGGAAGCTGCCAGAAAAGGTATAATAACCCCTGAAATGAAGGTAGTTGCAAAAAAAGAATATCGTACGGAGGAAGAAATCAGAGAACTTGTTTCAAAAGGGCGGGTTGCAATATGTGCAAACAAGCTTCACAAATGTATTGATCCTAATGGCGTTGGTTCGATGCTGCGCACAAAAATTAATGTAAATCTCGGCGTGTCCCGCGATTGTAAGGATTATGACATAGAAATGCAGAAAGTTATGGCCGCTGTAAATATGGGGGCAGAGGCGATTATGGATTTGTCATCCCATGGAAACACTCAACCGTTCAGAAAAAAGCTGACAAGCGAGTGCCCGGCAATGATTGGTACTGTTCCGGTATATGACAGCGTTATTCATTATCAAAGAGATTTGGCAACACTTACCGCAAAGGATTTTATTGATGTGGTTCGTCTGCACGCCGAAGATGGAGTTGATTTTGTTACACTTCATTGCGGTATTACAAGAAAAACTATTGAACAGATCCGGAAGCATAAACGGAAAATGAATATTGTATCCCGTGGGGGTTCTCTTGTGTTTGCGTGGATGTGTATGACCGGCGAAGAAAATCCGTTCTATGAATATTATGATGAAATTCTTGAAATCTGCCGCGAATATGATGTAACAATATCTTTAGGCGATGCTTGCCGTCCCGGATGTCTTGCCGACGGAAGCGATGTATGCCAGATTGAAGAGCTTGTGCGACTTGGTGAGCTTACAAAGCGTGCATGGGAAAAGGATGTTCAGGTAATGGTTGAAGGTCCCGGTCATATGCCTATGGATCAGATTGAGGCAAATATGAAAATTCAGCAGACAATTTGTATGGGTGCACCTTTCTATGTGCTCGGTCCTATTGTTACGGACATAGCTCCCGGATACGACCATATTACATCAGCTATCGGCGGCGCAATTGCAGCTTCTGCCGGTGCGGCATTCCTTTGCTATGTTACACCTGCCGAACATCTTGCACTGCCAAATGTTGATGACGTAAAGCAAGGAATTATTGCGTCAAGAATTGCAGCACATGCAGCGGATATTGCCAAAAAGGTTCCTCATGCCAGGGATATTGACGATGCTATGGCAGACGCAAGACGTACATTTGATTGGGAAAAACAATGGGAATGTGCTATTGATCCTGAAACGGCAAAAAGTATTCGTGATGACAGAGCTCCGGAACATGAGGACAGCTGTTCAATGTGCGGTAAGTTCTGTGCTGTAAGAAGTATGAATAAAGCACTGAACGGTGAGTATATAGATATTTTATAAAATTCATATAGGTGCGGACTGTACGTTTTGTATAAGCCGCATTTTTTGTGTGAAATAATAAAGTGATAATTTCGGAAATGTTATCGAAAGCAAGATAACAGCGGATAAAATCTTTACAAAAAAGTAAAATTGTAGTATACTTAAATATATACTTTTTTGGAGGATATGCTATGGGTTTCGGAGTTCTTGCGTCTGTTATTTCTATACTTGCGCTTGTGTATTTTCTTAAAACTGAAGATACGAAAAAGATAGGCGTTTGTGCGGGAATTATTCTTGTGGCGGCATTTCTGTTTCGTATAACAACATTCTGGGTTGTTAAGGGCTATGAAACCGATATTATGTGTTTTACCGGCTGGTCGCACGATGCATATAAGCTGGGGCTTGGCACATTTTACAATGGTGCGGGGTTTGTTGACTATCCGCCGGGGTATATTTATGTTTTATACATTACGGGATTTATTGCCGATGTTTTTAATATAGATACGTCGTCGGTTTTGTATAATTTTATGCTTAAACTGCCGTCAATGGTGGCTGATGTGCTTGTGGCGTGGATAATTTATAAATTTGCAAAAACAAAAGTATCCGAAAACAAGGCGGCGGCACTTTGCGGGATATATGCATTTAATCCGCTTGTGTATCTTACATCTGCACTCTGGGGGCAGGTGGACAGCGTATTTGCACTTTTGATTATACTTGCTCTTATTATGCTTTATAATAAAAAGCATATTTTATCGGCGTGTGTTTATGCACTTGCACTTCTTGTAAAACCGCAGGCACTTGTTCTCTTTCCGGTTTACATTTTTTATATAATTTCATTTGTGAAAAACGGTGGGATTAAAGCTGTTAAAACAGCGGTAATTTCGTCTGTGGCGGGGGTGGCGGTGTTTTTTGCGCTGCTTATTCCGTTTTCTGCCGGCAGGGGAGTTTCGTGGGTATTTGAACTTTATTACAATACACTTTCGTCGTATCCGTATGCAACACTTAATGCGCCTAATTTATATGGGATGCTTGGTGCAAATGGTGCAGAAATTTCGGGAAATATTTTATATTCCGTATGGTCGTTTGTGTGCATTTTGCTGATATGCGTGCTTGCGGCATTTGTATATTTTAAAAATAGTGGCGGCATTTTTGCATCGGGAGCGGTGCTTATTTCGGGAATGTATGTTCTGGCGACAAAAATGCACGAAAGATATATTTTCCCCGTATTTGCCTTGCTTCTTATATTTGCAGTGCTTGAAAATAAAAAATATCCTGTGATTGTCGGCACGGCATTTTCGATTACAACCTTTGCGGCGTGCGGACGGGTGCTTTATTTGAGCATATCAGGACAAAGTCCGTGGATAATGGGCGAAATTTGGTTTATCATAGTTTCGGCAGTAAATGTACTTATGTTTATTGCTATGACATATCTGATGGTCAGGAGAAAGAAATGAGCAGTAAATTTACAAGAAAAGATGCAGTTATACTTGCAATAATTATGCTTATCTATTCCGTGATTGCTTTTGCAAATCTCGGCGATATTTCTGCGCCCGAAACATTTTGGGAAAATGAAGCGGGCAAAGAAATTACGATTGAGCTTAAAGAAATATATAATATTGAAAAAGTTAATATATATAACGGCAGATTGTCGTCGGATGAAAAGCATCATACACTTCAGGTTGTGCGTGGTGATGAAGCTACAAATACAATAGAGTTTGCACTTGAAAGTGTGTTTTGCTGGACAAGTATTGACATAAATGAGCCTGCAGATAAGCTTATACTCAAAGCAAGTGGATATATCGGCGAAATTGCGATTTATTCTGCAGGCGGAAGAGAAGTTATGCCAGTATCTGTTGCGGATGAAAATGGAAACCCTGCTACTGAACTGACTGATGAGAGGGGAATATATCAGCCTGATTTTAAGAACGGAACATATTTTGATGAGGTTTATCATGCCAGAACGGCATATGAATATATAAACGGAATTGAAGCGTATGAATGGACACATCCGCCGCTTGGAAAGCTTATTATTGCGATAGGGATAAAAATATTCGGTATGAACCCGTTCGGATGGCGTGTTATGGGAACGATTGTGGGAATCCTGATGCTCCCGATACTTTATGTAATGGCAAAGATGCTCTTTAAAAAGACCGGATATGCCGCTTTTGCAACAATACTTTTAAGCTTTGATTTTATGCATTTTACGCAGACAAGAATTGCAACAATTGATGTATATGCAACGTTCTTTATAATGCTTATGTATTTGTTTATGTATAAGTTTTATGAAGAAAATTACAACGTTTGCACAGTTAAGAAACCGTTTAAATATCTTGCTTTTGCGGGACTTTGTTTCGGACTTGGTGTGGCATCAAAATGGACGTGTGTTTATGCAGGGGTAGGACTTGCGGTGATTTTTGCTATATATATGGTAAAAAGATTTATGGAATACCGGCGGTATGAAACTGAAAAATATATGGAAAACACCATAAAAGTTTTGCTTTGGTGTGTGCTCTTTTTTGTGATAATTCCGGCAGCGATTTATGTTCTGTCATATCTGCCGTATGCATTTCTTGAAACAAATGAATTTACGTTTTCAAACATATGGCGCATACAGAAAAATATGTTTAACTACCATTCGGGGCTTGAGGCTGAACATTATTTCAGCTCGCCGTGGTATGAATGGCCGCTTATGATAAAACCAATGTGGTATCACATAACACGTTTGCCGGGCGAACGGATAATGACAATTTCGGCGTTTGGAAATCCTGCTGTATGGTGGATTGGCATTCCTGCTACCGCTGCTACGTTATATTATGTGATAACAGACAGAAAAAACAGCAAGGCGGGGTGGCTTATTCTGATTGGATATGCCGCGCAGTATCTGCCGTGGGTGCTTATCGGAAGAATTGTGTTTATATATCACTATTTCCCGAGTGTGCCGTTTGTGGTTCTTATGATAACATATACGCTTAAAAAGATATATGAAACGGCAAAAAATAAAAAGGCTGTTGTCCTTGGCGCAGGCGTATATGTTACTGTTGTTATTGTGCTTTTTGTAATGTTTTATCCCGCAATTTCGGGTGCAGAAACCGACCAGAGCTATATAAAGAATGTGCTTACGTGGTTTGACGGATGGTATATAGGCGGATAGTATAAAAATAATTTTGTTTTGCTATTGAAAAAATGTTAAAACTGGGGTATAATGGATAGTTGAAAGGATGATATGTATGCCACAGGAAACTTCATATAAATTGTTTATTCCGGAAGGATATAAATCAAAGCTTAATATTCTTGAAACTGAAAAGGCAATCAAAGCCATTAAAGACTATTTTGAAACCGCACTTGCAAAAAAGCTTAAGCTTACAAGAGTGTCGGCACCGCTTTTCGTAATTCCGGATACGGGGCTTAATGATAATTTAAGTGGCGTTGAAAGAGCGGTAACCTTTGATATTAAATATCAGGGTGGCGCGGTTGCGGAAATTATTCATTCACTTGCAAAATGGAAACGCTATGCGCTTAAACGTTACGGAATTGCAAGTGGCGAAGGTCTTTATACCGATATGAATGCAATAAGACGTGATGAGGTTACAGATAACCTTCATTCCATATACGTTGACCAGTGGGACTGGGAAAAAGTGATTTCGAAAGAAGACAGAACTGTTGATTATCTTAAAGCTATCGTAAGTGATATTTATGCGGTGCTTAAAGAAACAGAAAGCTATATAAAAGGACTTTATCCGGCACTTGATTGCTATTTGCCGGAAAAAATCACGTTCCTTACATCACAGGAGCTTGAAGATAAGTATCCGGGAGTGCCGTCTTCCGAAAGAGAATCTCTTGCCGCAAAAGAATATGGCGCGATTTTCATAATCGGTATAGGCGGAAAGCTTAAATCCGGAGAAAAACACGACGGAAGAGCTCCCGACTACGATGACTGGAATCTTAACGGTGATATTCTGCTTTATAATGATGTGCTTGACAGAGCTTTTGAAATATCATCAATGGGAATAAGGGTTGATAAAGAAAGCCTTGAAAAGCAGCTTAAAGAAGCCGGATGTGAGGACAGAAAAACATTTATGTTCCACAAAGCACTTCTCGAAGGGGGGCTTCCGCTTACGGTAGGCGGCGGCATAGGTCAGTCAAGACTTTGTATGTTCCTGCTTGAAAAAGCCCATGTTGGTGAAGTTCAGGCTTCCGTATGGCCCGATGAAATGATTTGTGAATGTGAAGAAAAGGGCATTATATTACTGTAATGGGAGGACGTTATGTCAAGACCGGTAATAGATAAAAGAACAAACTGGCAGAAAACAAAGGATTTTTTCCTTAAAACATATGATGAAACGGAAAAATTTGCGGAAGAGGATATTAATGCGTCGGCGTTTTTTGCGCCGATTGCATATATGGCAATTCTGTTTTTTGTTCCGATTCTTATAAAACCGAAATCGGCGTTTGCAAAATACCATGCCAATCAGGGTCTTTTGCTGTTGCTTACCGCAATTGTTACATATGTTGCAATATTTCTTATAGGACTTTTGCTTAATCTGGTAGGGCTATGGATATTTACAATTTGTTTTTATGTGGTTTGCAATTCGTTTTTTATTTTGTGCATAATTGTAGGTGCATATAATGCAACAAACGGATATGCGAAAGAACTTCCGCTTATAGGAAGATGGAGAATAATAAATGCGCTTTGATATGCGCCTTTTTTTGCTAAGAAAGAGGGATATAGTATGAAAAAATTTATTTCCTTAATACTTGTAATGATTATAATGATGTTGTCTGTTCCGGCTTTTGCAGCAAATTTGCCGGGCAGTTTCTGGCCACTTAACGAAAGCTACAGTGTGGCGGTTGCAGCAAAGGATTATCCGTCAATAGCTTTATATGCAAGTCAGATTATTGACGTTGTATCGGCACTTCCAAAGGACAAACAAACGGTTGAAATAATCGGTTCAAGAGCATATGAGGCGGCATTTGCATATTATTATCTTGGTGATTATGAAAATTCGGTTAAATATTTTAACATATATTTGCCTTGTGGGATTGAAAATGACTGGGCAGACGGTGTTAAAATTGCCAGGGAATTTGTAAAGCAGCTTAAGCCGAAGCTTGAGGTATATAAATATACGAACCAGCCACAATGGGTATACGGTGCAAAAAATGAACCGAACGGTGTGCTTTACGGACAGGTAAGTGAAAAAATGCAGAAAAATGAATCTATGGTGCTTCTTTATCTTGAGTATGGTGCCGACAGCTATTTTGACTGGGCAAATCATATTATGAAACAGGCTCGTGAACAGGGGAAAGCCGTGGAACTCGCTCTTAATTTTGCGAGAGAAGGAACAGATGCAAGAAGCATAACTGCGTCAGATGCATATTTGGGACAGTTATATTCGTTTGTAAGTCAGTATCCCGATGTTGATGTGTTTTTGCGGATAGGTGCAGAAATGAACATCTGGGGAAACCCTGCAACACCGGAGGAATTTATCGGTGCATTCAGGACGATAGCAACAAAAATGAGAGAGCTGCCCAATGTGGCAAGTGTTTGGAGCGTTGCACATACGTCGGGTTGGAATACAAATATGCATGACTATTATCCGGGTGATGAATATGTTGACTGGGTAGGAGTTACGGCATATCCCAATAAATATTTCGGCGGACAACATTGGAATGGTGTTGATGTATTTAATGAAGTATGTTTCAAAACCGGATATAATGCTGATCCGGTAATTATGATTGAAGAAATCGTAAGTACATACGGAAACCGCAAACCAATTATGATTTCGGAATGCGGAAGTGCATATAAAACAAACGGTGTTATAAATGAATATCACCATGAGTGGGCGGCGGATTATCTTGATAAGATATATTATTTTATTCCAATGGTATATCCTCAGGTAAAGGTTATGGCATATTTTAATAAGAATATAAGTCATGAAACCAATTATTATGATTTGGACAGTTCGCCGGCGCTTCAATCAGCATATAATAAGGCGGTTCTTGCTCCACAGTTTGTTCAGAGAAATGCCAACAATAAAGCGGAAACGTATTTTGAAAAAGTGAATGATGTTATATCAACAGATGGCAGTTTCACACTTGGAACTTATCTGCATATTTACGGCGCAGACAAGGTGCAGGTGGATTATTACATTGATGATGTGCTTTATAAATCTACAGACCAGGTTCCTTACAAAGCGGATTTTGAAAATATAACAGGAACAAGAACACTGCGGGTTGTAGCAACGGGTAACAATGGAAGCACAATGGGAACAAGCTATAGCATAATTAGTTCCAAACAGCCGGAAGGCGCAGATGTTTTTGCGGATACGGCAGCACTTAATGATGCACAGAGTGCAGGTGTTGATTATGCTTATAAAAACGGCGTTGTAACGGGGTATGAGGATAATACGTTCAGACCGTATAATACAATTACAAGAGCAGAGTTTGCAACAATGATTTGCAGACTTATGGGATATGAAACAGCTGAGCCTTGCAGTTTTGATGATGCAAAAGACCATTGGGGTTCTGCATATATAAACGCATGTGTTAAAGCAGGAGCGATTAATGGAACAGGTAATAATATGTTTGCACCGGATGACGAAATAACATTTGAACAGGCGGTTAAAATTGTATCGGTTGTCAGTGGTGTTGCAACCGGAAAAGAAGAGTATCCACAGGGATTTGTTGATAAAGCAAACGCGAAGAATATGCTTGTGAATCTTACGTCAGCGCAGTCAGGTAGAGTATTAAGTAGAATTGATGCGGCTGTAATGATGTATAATGCAGTGAAATGAATAAACAAAAAGGAACAGTATCAATAACTGTTCCTTTTAATATGACTTTTTTGCGGTCAACACTTTTTAATCGGGGGGTGGAAGTAAAATGATGCAGAATAATCAAATCGAACCCGAAGGTGTACATAGGTACTCCGAGAGGTGAGAGTTGCTTATAGCACAAAGCAATTTAATCAAAAATTCGTCATACGAATTTTTACATCTGCAAAAAGATAAGGAGCATATGTCATTATATGCTCCTTTAAGAATTTACTTTGCTTTGTGCGGTCTGCGCATTTTAATTGCACACTTATTTGATTACGTTCATTTGTTTGTCCTTAAGTATTACGTCGTGTGCGCCGCCTTCTACGATACTTGTGGATGATACAAGTGTAATTTTTGCTTTTTCACGAAGCTCCGGAATTGTAAGTGCGCCACAGTTACACATTGTTGAACGTACTTTGTTGAGAGAAAGATTTACGTTATCTTTAAGGCTGCCTGCGTATGGAACATAGGAATCAACGCCTTCTTCAAATGAAAGCTTTTTGCTTCCGCCAAGGTCGTAACGCTGCCAGTTTCTTGCACGGTTTGAGCCTTCGCCCCAATATTCTTTAACGTAGTTACCATTGATATTGAGTTTGTTTGTCGGGCTTTCGTCAAATCTGGAGAAGTATCTGCCGAGCATAATGAAATCCGCACCCATTGCAAGTGCAAGTGTCATATGATAGTCATATACGATACCGCCGTCGGAACAAATCGGAACATAAATACCGGTTTCTTCGAAGTATTCGTCTCTTGCTTTTGCAACTTCAATAACTGCTGTTGCCTGACCTCTTCCTATACCTTTCTGTTCACGTGTGATACAGATTGAGCCGCCGCCGATACCGATTTTAACAAAGTCGGCACCGCATTTTGCAAGGTATAAAAAGCCTTCTCTGTCAACTACGTTTCCGGCACCAACCTTAACACAGTCGCCGTATTTATCTCTTATATAATCAATTGTGATTTTCTGCCATTCTGAAAAACCTTCGGAGGAGTCGATACAAAGAACGTCTGCACCTGCTTCAACAAGGGCGGGAACACGCTCTGCGTAGTCTCTTGTGTTGATACCTGCACCTACAACATAACGTTTTGAAGCATCAAGAAGCTCGTTTGTGTTTTCTTTATGAGAAGCATAGTCTTTTCTGAAAACAAGATGTTTCAAGTTGCCGTTTTTATCAACAATGGGAAGACTGTTAAGTTTGTTGTCCCAGATAATGTCATTAGCTTCACTTAAGGTAATACCATCTTCGGCATAAATGAGCTTATCGAGTGGTGTCATAAATTCGGAAACCTTTGTATCAAGAGACATTCTTGTTACACGGTAGTCGCGGCTTGTTACGATACCAAGAAGCTTGCCGCAGCATGTGCCGTCATCTGTTACCGCAACTGTTGAATGACCTGTTTCTTCAGAAATTGCAATAACTTCTGCAAGTGTCTGGTCGGGTTTTATGTTTGAATCGCTTGTTACAAAACCGGCTTTGTAGTTTTTGGCTTTATGTACCATTTCAGCCTGGCTTTCAACGGACTGTGAGCCGTAAATAAATGATATACCGCCTTCTTTTGCAAGTGCTACTGCCATATTATGGTCAGAAACGGACTGCATGATTGCGGAAACAAGCGGAATATTAGCCGAAAGTGCCGGCTCTTCGCCTTTTTTAAATTTAACGATAGGTGTTTTAAGACTTACGTTTGCGGGCATACATTCAGCTGATGAATAACCCGGTACAAGTAAGTATTCCCCAAAGGTATGGGATGGTTCTTCAAAATAAAATGCCATAAATCATCTTCTCCTGTTCTGTAAATTATTTATTAAAACAACCCGGGGATACTCATTCCGCCGGTGATTTTGCTCATCTGTGACTGTGCTTCGGAATCAACCTTTGAAAGTGCGTCGTTCACTGCAAGCATAATAAGGTCTTCAAGCATTTCAACATCGTCCGGGTCAACCGCTTCGGGTTTGATGGATATTGATGAGATTACCTTTTTGCCCGTAACCTTTACTGTAACCATACCGCCGCCGGCAGATGCTTCAATTTCCTGCTGTTCAAGCTCTTCCTGCATTTTAAGCATGTCCTGCTGCATTTTCTGAGCCTGTTTAATCATATTGTTCATGTTTCCTCCGCTCATGCCGCCGGGGAAACCGCCGAATTTTTTTGCCATTTTCTTTTCCTCCTGTTTAGTCATGTATGTTAATAAAATCAAAATCCTTGATTTTATCTATAAGCTTTTCGTTTTGTTTGTCTGTTACATTAAGTTCGAATTCGATTTTTTTCGGACGCATACCGCAAACACTTTCAACTCCGTCTGCAATTGTGTCTTTAAAATCAGATTTTGTAGAAAGAAAGTTTACTGCATTGGAACCGGCTTCGCTGTTTGCAATAAGAAGAAGAATATCTCCTTCGCCTGCCGGCTTAAGGCTTTTAAGAAAAGCGGGAATTCCGGGGTTTTGGGTTTTGATAGCTTCAACAATTTCGTCCCATTTATCTTTGTATTTGCCATTAAACTCAATTTCTTTCTTTTTATGCGGTTTTTCTTCGGGGACAGGTGTGGATGGCGGCGCAGGCGATGCCGCTACCGAAACCTTTATACCGTCCTGAAGTTGTTTTTCAATCTGCGCCATACGGTCTGCCATGGCTTCAACACTGTTATCAAAAACAGGCATACAGAGTTTTATTATTCCAAGTTCAAGCGATACTCTTGGCGATGCGGCAAATTTTACCGCATTTGCTGTTTCCGAAAGGACTTTAATACAGTTTAAAATCTTTTCGGGAGTAAAGCTTTCGCAAAGAGCAAGCATTTTTTCTATATCTTCTTTTGATGCTTCAACCGTATTTTTGTTATCTGCCGAAAGTTTAAGCAGCATAAGGTTGCGTGCCGATTTCATAAGCGCATTTGTTATCTGCAGCGGGGTTTTTCCTCCCATAACTCCTTCGCCGATAAGCTTCATTGCAGCTGATGCGTCTGAATTTGCTATATTTTCAAGTACCCCAAGGCTGAGTTTATTATCAGCTATGCCGAGGATATTTACTGCGTCGTTATAAGTGATATGCTCCTGCGAAAAAGCAATACATCTGTCAAGAATGCTGATTGCGTCACGCATAGAGCCTTCCGCTGCAGATGAAAGCAGCATAAGTGCGTCGGGGTCAACCTTTGTGCCGTCAGCAAGTGCAATTTCGTTAAGTCTTTCTGCGATATCCGCATTTGTAATACTACGGAAATCAAACCTTTGGCAACGTGAAAGAATTGTTTGCGGAAGCTTTTGCACTTCGGTTGTTGCAAGGATAAAAATAACGTGTGCAGGTGGCTCTTCAAGTGTTTTTAAAAGTGCATTGAAAGCACCTGAAGAAAGCATATGCACTTCGTCTATGATATAAACTTTATATTTAACTGCGGATGCAGTATAAACAACATCGTCACGGAGGTCCCTGATATTATCAACACCATTGTTTGAAGCGGCGTCAATTTCCACAACATCAAGAATACTGCCGTCAAGAATGCCCTTGCAGCTGCTGCACTTGTTGCAGGGGTTTCCGTCTTTATTGTCAAGACAGTTTACTGCGCGGCTTAAGATTTTGGCAATAGAGGTTTTACCCGTGCCTCTTATGCCTGTAAATAAATAAGCGTGAGAAGTTCTGCCCGAAAGGATTTCGTTTTTCAGGGTTGTTGTTATATGCCCCTGACCGACAACGTCTTCAAATGTAAGCGGACGCCATTTTCTGTATAATGCCTGATATGCCAACCTTCTCACCACCTTTATATGTATAATAAAAGCCGTACACCTTTAAATCGTATCAAAAATGTGCTCGTATCATAAGCATAAACTCCGACCAGGCACCCTTGCGGCACATACGAAAATCCGCTTATCGCTGCTTGGTTCCCCACCTGACGAGGTTCGCGGCATCATATTGCGCAAGACCCGTTCATCAACATCTATAACTTATGACCGACAACACATCGGTAATCCTCAAAAAAGGAATTCGCCCTTGCTATAGCGGATTGCAAGTACAGGGCACCGCTAATTCCCCGGCTAGTACGGCCAATTTAAACACACGAAGCTTTTCATGTGCTTAAATTGTATATTTAATTCATTATATCACAAATTAAAAGGCTATGCAACTGTTTTTTTTACTATTTTGCAAGGAATATTTTACCGCTTTTATGTTAAAAATATTCATATATTTCGGGAAAGGTGGTAAATATGAACATAACAAAAAACTTTGACGAAAACTATACGTGTTTTTGTAATCTTCTGGTGGTTGAGCAGAATTTTGACATAAACAAAAGGGTTTTTTATGCGGGAGATAAAAAATGCGGCATTTTCCAGATTAAAGGTGCGGCTAAATCCTTTGACACAACTGCTATTCTGACATATCTTATGGATGCGGATGAGAATATAGATGAGAAAACCGTTATGGATAAACTGATTCCATATATTGAGGCAAGCACGGAAACAGATATTTTAAAAGCGGCAGACAATGTATATATGGGTAATGCCGTTCTTTTTATTGACGGGATTGACAGTGCATTTATAATTGATGCAAAAACGCTGCCGCAACGAAATATTGAAGAGCCTGAAAAGGACAAGGTTATCCGCGGTTCGCGTGACGGGTTTGTTGAAATTCCGATTTTTAATGCGGCGCTTCTCCGAAGAAGAATTCGCTCAAACGAGCTTCGTCTTGAAAGAATTGCCATAGGGAAGAAAAGCAAGTCCGATATTATTGTTGCATATATGGATGGAAAATGCGACAAAAAGTTTCTTGAAAAGCTTAAAGAAAAGCTTAATAACCTTAAAATTGAATCAACGGCTATGAATCAGGAAACCATTTCGGAAAATCTGTTTCCTCATAAATGGTATAATCCGCTGCCGATTGTGAAATACAGCGAAAGACCTGACTATACAAGTGCGGCAATTCTGCAGGGGAGCATTGTTCTTATAATTGACAATTCGCCTTCGGTTATGATATTACCGTCAAAATTTCTTGATTTTATGAGCGAGGCAAACGACTATTATTTTCCGCCGTTTACGGGCACATATTACCGCATTATAAAAACGGTTATGATACTGCTTGCACTGTTCTGGGCACCCATATGGCTTTATTTTATGGAAAATCAGGAGATAATTCCCGAATGGCTTTCGTTCCTCCGATCAAGAGAAGAGGCGGTTGCTGTACCCATTGCGGTGCAGATGATTATTATGGAATTTACTTTTGAGGCAATGAGAATATCAACGCTTAATTCGCCGCAAAATCTTGGCGCTACAATAGGTATTGTAGGTGCTCTTCTTGTAGGTGATTTTGCTGTGCAGTCGGGATGGCTTACATCAAGCGTTGTGTTTTATATGGCATTTTTCTCTATTACGCTTATGGCGGCGCCAAGTATTGAGGTGGGATATGCAATAAAGTTTTTCAGGGTGTTTCTTATTTTAATGACGTGGATATTCAAGCTGCCGGGACTGATTATAGGAACAATTGCAATCCTGTGCTTAGCGGCAACCACCAAAACTGTCAGCGGAAAACCATATTTTTATCCCATAATTCCGCTTGATTTTAAGGTGCTTGTAAAGTCGCTTGTAAGACCAAGACTGAAAAGATAAAAATGAAACGGGCACCCCGCGGGGTGCCCGGTATATTTAACTTTTTGGTTCCTTTGACTCTTCTTTCTATAATTTATTTGTTCTTTTGCTATTCTTTTCTATATTCTGAGGCTTCGTACATAGGAACCGCCTCCTGATTTGTTATTTTCTATCTATATAAATTAGTTACTTTACGTTTTTAGATTATATATTAAAATTTTTAACTTATTTTCTCAACGGAATCTCCTCATTTCATTTTATTTTTTGATTGTGAACGGTTCTTCCATTGGTAACACTCCTTTCTCTTTCTTTCACTTACATAATACTATATTATTAAATATAAGTCAAAGTCCGAAATGGGCGATTATGCGAAAATATGTTAAGTTTGCATTAATTTTCTTGTTATTATAAAATTTTGCGCCTGTTATCTAAAGCTTTGGAAAGCGTTATTTCATCGGCATATTCAAGGTCTCCGCCTACGGGAATACCATTTGCAATTCGTGTTACATTTACACCAATCGGGGAAAGAAGTCGTGAAATATACATTGCGGTAGCCTCGCCCTCAATTGTAAGGTTGGTTGCGGCTATAACTTCTTTTACTTCAGGAGTGATGCGGCCAACGAGTTCTTTAATAAAAATATCGTCGGGACCGATTTTGTCAATAGGCGAAATTGCGCCGTGAAGAACGTGATAAAGTCCATTAAATTCTCTTGTTTTTTCAATGGCAACAACGTCTTT
>JAZRHB010000058.1:0-3560 GCA_045644605.1 Clostridia bacterium | reverse complement strand
TTTCCTGCTCGCTGTTAAGCTTCGCGAAATTTCGACCGCTGCCACTCATTATTGCTCGCCGTATCGTCCGCCGGACTCGCTCGCAAACGTCCCACCTCGATACTTCTCCGTATGCGAATTACAAAAAACATTTTACCACACGGAGCTTTGTTTTGTCAAGTGGATATATTGACAATGGGGATTTATTGTAGTAAAATATTTATATACAATTCGACAAAATTTGAAAAGGGGTACGAATATGAAATTTATTAAAGAATTCAAAGCTTTTGCAATGAAAGGTAACGTAATTGACATGGCTGTCGGTGTTATCATCGGTGGTGCGTTCGGAAAAATCGTAACATCACTTGTAAACGACATAATTATGCCGGCAATCAGTATGATTACAGGGAAAATCAACATTGCGGAAATGGCTGTAGTTATGGGTGCAAAAGCAGACGGAACAGAAATTGCGCTCAAATACGGACTGTTTTTGCAGAACATTATTGATTTTCTTATCATTGCACTCAGCATGTTCCTTGTTATCAAGTTTATGGGTAAATTCAAAAGAAAACAGGAAGAAGCTCCTGCGGCTCCTCCGGAACCGGATAAAACAGAAGTTCTTCTTACAGAAATCAGAGATATTTTAAAAGAGAATAAATAATGCGAAGCCCGTGCATAGCACGGGCTTTTATATTGTATTTGATACCGCTTCGGCTATATATTTGCACGAGGCAAGTGCTTCTTCAATATTATTGCCGGCGGCACCTACTTCGATGATAACGGCGCCGGGCGCGGTGTGGCCATTAAATCTTGATGTGCGAAGATTAATTGGCCGTGCAAAATTTTCGTTTATTTTTAAAAATTCGCGCTGAAGATTTACCGCATATTTCAGGTTGGTTTCCCAGGTATCGTGCTTAAGTCCGAGTTCGTCGGTACCAACAACAACCATAACCTGTGCAACGGTTTCGCCGTTTATCTCTGTTACAACCTTGGTTTTTTCGCCGTCTTCGGTTGTTATTGCATCGCGGTGAAGGTCGAGAACTATTTTTATCCCCGGATATTTTTCCAGTGTCTGCTCCACCGCTTTGCATGAACGGGAATAGGAATTATCGTATTCGGGATAGTCATATAAATCGGTAATATGAATTACACCTATGCCGCGGTTTTTAAGTTCATCCGCAACCTCTTGCCCGATACGTACCATATTATAATTTGTATCGGTGGTGCGGTCTTCGGTTGTAAAAGCATAGTTTATGTTTTCGGTAGGACAATAGCTTTCGGTTGTATGTGTATGCACAATAAGCACCTGTGGGGAATTGCCGGTATCAAACGGTTTTTTGCCGTCTGTAAGAGATGCGGTATCAAGTTTATATTTGGTTTCGTTGTTGATACTGATTTTTTCATTAAGGCGAATTCCGCCGCCGGTTGGATTGATTGTGCGTGCGGTGGCGTCGTCGGATGGGAGTGGGAGGGTGTCCGTGTTCTTAATTATAGTAGGGTTTTCAATATCCTGAAAAAAATTTCCTGATACAGATGTGATTATACTGCCATCGAACGGATTTCCGCCAAGACAAAAATCAATGGCGGTGCCGAGAATGCTATAAATCCCGTCGGTTTTATAGACGTGCGGTGAGTATGTGCCGTCGGAATTTTCGGCGGCTCCAAGCACGGTATATGAAAAAACATAGGGGCGCAAACGGTTTGTAAGAATTGTGATGCTTGTATATAAAAGAGTAATGATTAACGATGTAATAATAATTGTAACAATAAACTTTCTCTTTTTCATTATTTCCTCCTGATGTATGCAGGATTTGTCCACTATAATATATATTCTTCTGATATGAAAAAATGCTTTGTTGTTTGAGAAATGTTACATAGGAAGAAAAACACCCCCCCGAACCAAGTTGGTTCGGGGGGTTAGAATTAGTATTCTATATAAAGTGTTCTTGCGCCGTCATTTGATTTGGGAGTTTCTGCCGGAGCATTATCTCTTGCATCAAAGAATTTTTTTGCAACCTGCGGGAAAAGTGCATAGCTCAATACATCTTCCTCGGATTTTGCAAAATCTTTTGTTTCTTCACGGTATTTTTCAAGTTCCGGATCAATAAGGTCTGCAGGTCTGCAGGTAATAACCTCGTCGTCGCCGATAGCAAGCTTTCTTACCTCTTCGTTTACTGTTCCCGGAAGTCTGCCGTATTCGCCGCGGAGAAGACCTTTGGATTCTTTTGAAATCATTTTGTATCTTCCCATAAGCACGTTAAGAACTGCCTGTGTACCAACAATCTGGCTGGTAGGAGTTACGAGTGGCGGGAAACCGAAATCTTCACGTACTCTAGGCACTTCTGCAAGAACTTCGTAATATTTATCTTCGGCATTCTGCTGTTTAAGCTGAGAAATAAGGTTGGAAAGCATTCCGCCCGGCACCTGATATAAAAGGGCGTTCGGGTCAACATTAAGCACCTTCGGGTCAAGTGTGCCTGCGGCTTTCATTTTATCAGCAACGGTGCGGAAATGAGCAGCTGCTTCACTAAGTGTCACAAGGTCAAGACCTGTATCGCGGTCTGTTCCTTTAAGTGTAGCAACCATAGCTTCTGTTGACGGGTTTGCTGTACCGTTAGCCATTGGAGAAAGTGCACAGTCAACAATATCAACGCCTGCCTGAGCAGCCATAAGGTTTGTCATATCGCCTGTACCTGCTGTGTTATGTGTATGCAGGTGAATCGGAACTGATATGTTTTCTTTGAGCTTTTTAACGAGGCTGTATGCATCATAGGGGAGAAGCAGGTTTGCCATATCCTTGATACAGATTGTATCAGCGCCCATTTTTTCAAGCTCGGAAGCAAGCCTTACGAAATAATCTTCGTTATGAACAGGGCTTGTTGTGTAGCTGATTGCAGCTTCACACATACCGCCGTAATGTTTAACAAATTTGATTGCAGATTCGAGGTTGCGCGGGTCATTAAGAGCATCGAAAATTCTTACAACGTCGATACCGTTTTCGATTGATTTTTTGCAGAACTGTTCAACCACGTCATCTGCATAGTGTTTATATCCAAGGATGTTCTGACCGCGGAAAAGCATCTGCAGTTTTGTGTTAGGCATTGCTTTTTTAAGTGCGCGGAGTCTTTCCCATGGGTCTTCGTTTAAGAAACGCATACAAGCATCAAAGGTTGCGCCGCCCCAACATTCGAGCGACCAGTAACCAACCTTATCAAGAATTTCGCAGGCGGGAAGCATATCTTCAATACGCATACGTGTTGCCGCCTGTGACTGATGTGCGTCACGAAGGATTGTATCTGTAATTTTAAGTGCTGTAGCCATAATTTATACCTCCAATTCTACTCGGCTTAACCAAAGAGTGAGAGAAGTGCACCGGCTGCAATTGCAGAGCCGATAACACCTGCAACGTTTGGTCCCATAGCGTGCATAAGCAGGAAGTTTTTCGGATTTTCTTTCTGACCAACAACCTGAGAAACACGTGCTGCCATAGGTACTGCGGAAACGCCTGCGCTGCCGATAAGAGGATTGATTTTTGTTTTTGTAAACAGGTTCATAAGCTTAGCAAGAAGAACGCCGCCTGC
>JAZRHB010000057.1:0-7238 GCA_045644605.1 Clostridia bacterium | reverse complement strand
GAATTTAGCCGCAGGAGCACCATCAAGAGCTCTGTGGTCAAATGTAAGTGAAAGTCCCATTGCAGGGTAGTATTTGTATTCACCGTTTACTTCTTTAATCTTTGTTTCGATTGTATCAACACCGAGAATACATGTCTGCGGCGGATTGATAACAGGAGTAAAGCTTTCGATACCAAAACTTCCAAGGTTAGTAACAGTAATTGTACCGCCTGTCATTTCGTCAGGAGTAATTGTACCTTCTTTACATTTTTTCGCAAGAGATTTTGCTTCTGTTGCAATATCGTTCAAAGATTTTTTGTTTGCATTGAAGATTGTCGGAACAATAAGTCCTCTTGGTGAATCAACAGCAAGACCAAGATGAACGTTTTTAAAGAATACCATTTTGTCATCATAGAAATGAGCATTGGCATCTTTGTGGTTAAGAACAGTTCTTGATACTGCATAAAGAACGATGTCATTAAGAGTAATGTTTGCAAGACCAAGTCTTTCCATATTTTCTTTTACAAAGCTTCTGTACTGCATGATGCCCGTTGCATCAAATGAAGTATTGAGAGTAAGCTGAGCCATTGTGGAAAGGGAAGTGTGCATTGATTTTGCAATAACCTTACGGATTGTCGGAAGTTTAACTTCTTCAAATTCCATATCCGGAGCTTCTGCTGTTTCAACTGCAGCGGCAGGTGCGTTAAGGTCATTAAGAGAAATTCTTCCGCCGATACCTGTGCCTGTGATTGAAGCGTCGTAGTTACCTGCAGCTGCCGGTGTTGTCATAAGACCTGCATCAATCATAGCCTGAATATCACGTTCGATAACTCTGCCGTTAGGACCTGTGCCGTTTGCAAAGTTATAATCAACATTGTGTTTTGCAGCAAGAGCCTTTGCTCTCGGAGAAATAAACACATTATCTTTGCGCTCTGCTGTAACAGGAGCAGCTACAACTGCTGCTGCCGCTGCTGCAGGAGCTTCTTCCTTCTTTTCTTCAGCGGGTGCTGCGGGAGCTTCTTCGCCTGCCGGTGCTAATGCACTGATGTCTTCGCCTGCATTACCGATTGCACAAACAGTTGTAAGACAGGGAACATCGTCGCCTTCTTCAAAGAAAATTCCAAGAAGAGTGCCGGCTTCTTTTGCTTCTTCGTCAAAAGTTGCTTTGTCAGTTTCATATGTAAAAAGGATATCGCCGACAGCAACTGTGTCGCCAACAGCTTTATGCCATTTACCTATGATACAACTTTCAACTGACTGCCCTTGACGGGGCATAATTACTGGTGTTGCCATAATTTTTCCTCCTTATTATAATTCTTATTTTAACATATTCTGTCCACCGGTTACGGGAATTGCCTGACCGGTTTCGTAATTCTGCTCCATACAATAGAATATTGCACGGGCAACATCAACAGGGTAACATCCTTTGCGCATAGGCACTTTGGATTCATAAAACGCTTTAACATCGGCAATTGTTTTAGCGCCGGGAACCTTGCCCGCACGGAGATACTGTACAAACAGACCTTTTTCAGGGTCGGACCACAGGGGACCATCAAGGTAGTTTCCGGGACAAACCGAGTTAACTTTTATGTTATATTCAACAAGCTCCAATGCAAAACTCTGTGTAAGACCTATACCGCCAAATTTACTGCCGGCATAAGCAAAGTTTTTGTTGCTTCCGGAAAGACCGGATTTGGAGTTTACCTGAATGATGTCAGCATAATAATCTTTATTGAATCTGTACTGAATTTTCATTATGCGGCTTGCGTATTTTGAACCGAGAAAATATGCAAAATAGTTTACTTTTGTTGTAAACTCAAGCGTCTGAAGAGTCATTTCTTCAAGATTACCTGCTTTTGCAATTCCGGCATTGTTTACAAACACATCAAGTCCTCCGAATTCAAGAACAGTTTCAAAAACCATATCTTTTGTGGATTCTTCATCAGTAACGTCAACCTTAGCGGCAAAAACGTGGTTTCCATAAGTTTTCTTAAGGTTTTCGCAAACAGAAGATGCAAGGTCATAATTAAGGTCGGCAATAACAATATTACCGCCGGCTTTAAGCATTTCTTCTGCAATACCAAGACCGAATCCCTGTGCACTACCTGTTACGATTGCAATTTTTTCTGCAATACGTTTATATCCTGCAGGTTCTTCTGCCGGTGTATAAGTTGTTCCAGAAACGCTACTTGCAATTTCGTCAGCCTCTGCTTTTGTTGCACCACAGCAGAATACACCAAGATTTTCTACAGCAACCGTTTTCGGAACAGCACCGTATTCTTTAATAGCTTTTTCAATAGAAGCATATTGCTCTTCAATATCTTCATATGAAGAAACAACAATGTCAGCCTTATCGGCGCCCGCTACGAATTTAACTATACCGCCGCCGGTAAGCATACGGATTGCAGGAGCAAGATATACTGCACGTTCTTTGTCAAATAAATTTTCTAAACTCACAAAAAAACCTTCTTTCTTGTAAATTATATCTTTTTAGCGTTTGCAAGCACGTATTTTTCAGCTTCTGCACACCAGAGATAGTTGGATTTTTTAACGATTTCAGCAAGGTCAGCAAAGAATTTATCTGTTTTGCCGAGCTCTTCAAAATCAGCAATAGCTGTGAGAGGCATATCAACGTGTGTGTAGATAAGCTTTTTACCGCCCGGAATTTTCGGGAGATTGAGTGTTGTTTCAGGAACTGCATTGAGTCCGCCAACGTGTGTGATCATAGCCGCAGGATTGATAAGTCCTTTGGACATCATATCAATGGATTCAAGCATATCATCTGTGTTACCGCCGCTTGTACCAACAATGTGAGTTGAAGCGTAGTGAACATTGTAGAAGTTGAATTCAGCTTTGAATTCCGGATTTGTAGGACCTGCGAAGAAGTTAAGACATCCGTCTTTGCCAAGAATTGCATCGGCCTGTTCAACAACAGGTTTAACCGGAGCGTAAACAAATACGTCGTCGTAGCCTTTGCCGCCTGTGAGTGCTTTGAGTTCTGCAACAGGGTCAGCGCAGGTTGCTGTATTCATATATATAAGTTTAACGCCTTCTTTTGCGGCAACTTCAACCGGAAGGATTTCTGCAGCTCTTGCAAGTCTTGCGTCGTCAATATCAGTAACAACGAGAAGAGACGGTTTTCTGTCGCAGTGAACAGCATAGTCAGCAGCACCAAGACCCATCGGACCTGCGCCTGCAAGAATAGCACAGTTACCGCCGATAACAGTTCCCATATCATGAACATATTTACCTGCTGTTGTGTGATAGTTAGCATGATAACCACCAACGATACAGCTCATCGGTTCAGCAAGTGAGCCGTAGAAGAATGAATCATTTTCGTAATGAAGGAGACATTTTTCTTCCATGAACATAGAAGGAACGATGGCGTATGTAGCGTCTCCGCCAATGTTTTTAAAAGAATATCCCGGTGCGGCAAGACTGCCTTTGTAGTTAATAGCCGGCTGAATGGAGAATTTATCTCCAACCTTCCATTCGGACTGCCATTTTTTACCTACTTCAATAACTTCGCCGCAGAATTCGTGACCGATAATAACTGGATTTTCTGCAACGTCATCAGGAACACGCTTGTGTTTTCCACCCTGAACAGCAGCTTTGTAAGAAGACATACAAAGGCTGTCAGAAATAATTTTAACAAGAATTTCGTCATCCGCAATTGCAGGAAGCTCGAATTCTTCTAATCTTAAATCATTTTCGCCGTATAAACGAACTGCTTTTGTTTTCATTTTTATTTCCTCCATATTATATTATTTGTACTTTGTCACGGTTTGCTGCTTTAACAATGCTTTCGTGCAACGGGCCGTCTGTTACTATAACATCTATATCTTTAAGTGTGGCAAATGTGAACATAAGATTCTGTTCAAGCTTTGATGAGTCCATAAGCATAATAACCTTGCGGGCTTTTTTAATAATCTGGCGTTTAAGCTCGGCTTCGTTAGAATTACCGGTGGTAAAGCCTGTTTCAAGAGAAAAACCGCTTGTTGCCATAAATGCTACGTCAATGTTGATGTGCTTGATAAACTCAATACTGCTGCTTCCTGAAATTGCAATATTCTCATTTGAAATCTGTCCGCCGACAATTGTTGTTGTAATATTTTTGTCGTGCATAAGCTCAAGTGCAATATTGGGAGCGGAAGTAAGAACAGACAGATGCATATCCGGCAGTGCAGTTGCAAAAGACATTGATGTTGTTCCGGCGTCTATGTAAATACTTCTGCCTTCGGAAAGAAACTGTACAGCTTTGTTTGCAATAACTTTCTTTTCTTCGGTATTTTCGTGTTTTCGCAAACTGTACATCTGCTCTGCAATAAGCCTTTTGGATATAGAAGAGATTGAACGGGCACCCCCGCGGATGCGGATTATGTCACCACGATGTTCAAGTAATTCCAAATCGCGACGAAGAGTCATTGTCGAAACATCAGGAATGAACATTTCAAGCTCGGTAAGTTTAACTTCGCCTTTTTCCTGAATGTAATCGTTAATTTTTTCGATTCGGTTTCTCAAAACATCACACCTCCTATGTTAAAAAATAACAAACTTTGTTACTTTATATCATACCAAAAATCGCGGATAATGTCAATAGATTATTTGATATTTTTATTAATTTTATATAATAAAAATAAATGTAGCATTTTATAAGAAAAAGACTTGATTTTTTGTGAAAAAAGTGATATAATATAACATTATTTGAATTTGGGGTGTTAATATGAATAGAATTGAAATTAAAAAGCTTTTTAGAAACGAGGCAGAGTACGGAAATAAAACTGTTACTGTAGCAGGCTGGATACGTACAATAAGAAGTTCTAAAAGTTTTGGATTTATAGAAATTAATGACGGAAGTTTCTTTAAAAATCTTCAGGTTGTATTTGAAGAAAGTAAGCTTTCCAACTACGATAAAATCGAAAAACTTAACGTTGGTTCAGCTATTATTGTAACAGGAACACTTGAACTTACACCGGGAGCAAAACAGCCGTTTGAAATAAAAGCGGATGTAATTGAAATTGAAGGAGCATCTTCTCCTGAATATCCGCTTCAGAAAAAGCGTCATTCTATTGAATTTTTAAGAGAAATTGCACATCTTCGTCCAAGAACGAATTTATTCTCTGCGACACTTAGAATGCGTTCAGTAATTGCGTATGCAATACACAGCTTCTTTAACGAACACGGATTTGTTTATGTTCATACACCAATCATTACAGGAAGTGACTGTGAGGGTGCGGGCGAAATGTTCAGAGTAACAACAATTGACCCTGCAAATCCACCGAGAAACGAAGACGGCAGTATTGATTATTCAAAAGACTTTTTCGGCAAACCTGTAAACCTTACAGTAAGCGGTCAGCTCAGTGTTGAAACACATTGTATGGCATTTGGTAAAGTTTATACATTTGGTCCGACATTCCGTGCAGAAAACTCAAACACAGCACGTCATGCGGCTGAATTCTGGATGGTTGAACCGGAAATTGCATTTGCAGACCTTGAAGATGATATGTTTCTTGCAGAATCAATGCTTAAATATATCATCACATACTGTCTTGAAAATGCACCGGAAGAAATGGAATTCTTCAATAAATTTGTTGATACAACACTTCTTGAAAGACTGAATAATATTTTAGATAATGATTTCGGACGAGTAACATATACGCAGGCTATTGAACTTCTCAAACCACATCAGGATAAGTTTGAATATCCGGTTGAATGGGGAATTGACCTTCAGACAGAACACGAAAGATTCCTTACAGAACAGATTTTCAAAAAACCGGTATTTGTTACTGATTATCCGAAAGAAATCAAAGCATTCTATATGCGTCAGAATGACGACGGAAAAACAGTTGCTGCTATGGACTGTCTTGTTCCGGGTGTAGGCGAAATCATCGGCGGTAGCCAGAGAGAAGAACGTCTTGATGTTCTTGAAGCCAGAATGGACGAACTCGGTCTTAAGAGAGAAGATTACTGGTGGTATCTTGATACACGTAAATACGGTACAACCAAACACGCAGGCTTCGGTCTTGGATTTGAACGTGCAATTATGTACCTTACAGGTATTTCAAACATCAGAGATGCACAGTCCTTTGCAAGAACAGTTGGTAACTGTGAATTTTAATTAAATGAGGTAACAATTATGGAATTTGTTATCATAGGATTACTTGCTATGGTAGTGATACTTCTTATAATTCTGCTTGTCAGAAAAAATGATGGTGCGGCTGCGGCAGTGCGCGATGAAAATGCCTCCATGCGTATGGAAATGACGCAAAAACTCGGTATAATGGAAAATAACCTTGTTACGCGTATGGAAAATGCAAGCAAAGCGCAGAATGAACAGCTTAATACAATAACAAAAAACAATAACGATACGATAAGACATCTTAATGAAACTGTTGAAAAAAAGCTTGCTCAGATGCAGGAAAATAATGAGAAAAAGCTTGAGCAGATGAGAGCAACGGTTGACGAAAAGCTCCATAAAACACTTGAAACAAGACTCAGTGAATCATTCAAAACAGTGAGTGAAAGACTTGAACAGGTTCATAAAGGACTTGGTGAAATGCAAAATCTTGCACAAGGCGTTGGTGATTTAAAAAAGGTTATGTCCAATGTCAAAACAAGAGGTATTCTTGGTGAGCTTCAGCTTTCATCAATTCTTGAACAGATAATTCCACCGTCGCAGTATGAAAAGAATATTGCAACCAAACCGGGTAGCAGAGATGTTGTTGAATATGCAATAAAACTTCCGGGAAAAGATGACCATCCGGTTTATATACCGGTTGATGCAAAATTTCCGATTGAAGCATATAACAGGCTTCTTGATGCGTATGATACGGCAGATACAAATGCTGTGGCGATTGCATCAAAAGAAATTGAAACTGCAATCAAAAAATCGGCAAAGGATATTCACGAAAAGTACATATATCCGCCAAACACAACCGATTTTGGTATAATGTTTTTGCCGGTTGAAGGCTTGTATGCAGAAGTTGTAAGAAATACGGCACTCTTCGAAACACTGCAGAATGAGTATAAAATACTTGTTGCAGGACCTACAACATTATCGGCGCTCCTTACAAGCTTGCAGATGGGCTTTAAAACTGTTGCCATTGAAAAACGCGCATCGGAAGTATGGAACGTTCTTGGTGCTGTAAAAACGGAGTTTATTAAGTTTCAGGATGTGCTTGATAAAGCACAGAAAAAGATTAATCAGGCAAGCAGTGATATGGATAAACTTGTCGGCGCAAGAACAAAGAAAATTATGG
>JAZRHB010000056.1:0-46194 GCA_045644605.1 Clostridia bacterium | reverse complement strand
TAAACCCTCTACCCCCCATATTAGATTGACCGATAATCAATATTGAATGAATCATTTTCTAACTCCCTCCATAAATTTTTCCAAAAATTTCTTCCTGCCAATAATATTTGACATCCGCTTTAGGTTCGTGTCAAGTCAGGATTAAAAGCATTTCCATAATATTAATTATATCACACCGAGCCTCTTATTTTCAATAGAAAAAAGAGTGGCATTCGCCACTCTTAACATTTTCTTTATGTGGAACACAGCAAGGTTCCGGGGTACCTGCTCGCAATCTTTGATTGCGATAGCGGGTCGGGTTCTTATTTATTTCCTGAAAGCCATACTGGAATTTCAAGACCGTTATCATCTTTTCCTGCTTCGGTCTGTTTTGGTGCAACAAATTTGGAGCCGTAACCGCTCTGTTTGTTTTCCCATGTATGTAAGAAATTATCAACAGCTGTTGTATAATTTGCTTTCGGATCTGCCGGACGAGCAACCGGGTCAAAATTTACTTCTTCCTTTTTCGGAGGAATCGGCGGTAAAATCGGTTTTACTTTTTCTGCCGGATCATCAAATCCTGTAGCGATAACAGTAACAACAATTTCATCTTCAAGAGAATCATCCATTGCGATACCGTAAATAAATGTAGCAGAATCGTCAATATATTCTTTAACAATTTCAGCAGCCTGAGCAGCTTCGAAGAGACTGAGGTCATTACCACCTGTGATGTTAAGAAGAACACCTCTTGCTCCGTCGATAGTTGTCTCGAGGAGCGGACTGTTGATAGCCATTTTAACAGCAATTTCAGCTTTGTCTTCGCCTTTTGCACGGCCGATACCCATATGAGCAAGACCGCGGTCTTTCATAACTGTCTGAACGTCTGCAAAGTCAAGGTTAATATCACCTTCACGCTGTATAACATCGGATATACCCTGAATCCCCTGACGAAGAACATCGTCTGCCATTCTGAAAGCTTCTTTAACAGTAGTTTTCTTATCGGCAATCATAAGAAGTCTGTCGTTAGGAATAATAACAAGAGTGTCAACATTGGCTTTAAGTTCCGCAATACCGGACTCTGCCTGTGTTGTTCTTACTTTACCTTCAATTGTAAAAGGTTTAGTAACGATACCAATTGTAAGGATACCCATATCTTTTGCAATTTTTGCAACTACAGGAGCAGCACCTGTACCTGTTCCGCCGCCCATGCCGGCTGTAACAAATACCATATCAGCGCCTTCAATAGACTGCGCAATTTCTTCTCTGCTTTCTTCTGCAGCTTTTTTACCGATTTCCGGATTTGCGCCTGCGCCAAGACCTTTAGTAATTTTTTCACCAACCTGAATTTTTTTGTTTGCGCCCGAGCTTACAAGCACTTGTTTATCTGTATTAACTGAAATGAATTCTATATCCTTTACGCCGTGCTCAATCATTCTGTTTACCGCATTGTTACCGCCGCCGCCTACTCCGACAACTTTAATAACAGCACTACCGGGCCTCTGTTCATTATAATCAAACATAACACAATCCTCCTATGTATTATCTCACTATTATATAATTATATATCATTTTTTTCAATAATTCAATACCTTTTATAAATTTTCTTCATTATTTTCTTTTTCGGTTTTTTTTGCACGCCTTATACTAAACCACAATCTTCGGATTGATGCGGCATTATTAAGCATTCTTGTACCAAAAACAATTGTTGCCGCAAGTCCCATATCCACCCCGATAAGCGAGCCGATAAACGTAAGACCTGCCGCAATAAGTGCATTTGAGAAAAATCCTGTAATAAAAATATTTACATTAAAAGTTTTTTGCATATGTGCAACAACAGCACCAAACACCGAATCAAGACACGCAAGCATCGCCACCGAAAGATACCGTGAAAATTCCGGAGGTATATATAAATTTGTCATAAGTCCGGCAAAAACTCCAACAAGAAGTCCGAGTATAACCCACATAAGGATACATTCCTTTCCAAAATCAAGATTCTTCTTTTTTTACGCTCGTTACGTGATTGAACGTAAGTGCTCCGGTATATGCTTTCATATCAATTCTGTCGGAGCGCTGAATTGTAACCTTATTCTGATATGCACGAAGTTCGCTTACAATTCCGCCATTCATATTCATTGCCCCTTCAAGAGCAAGCGGGTCACCGATTGCTTTTATCACAAACGGAACACTGCTTCTTACATTATTTACAAGAATTGTAGGTCCTACACATCTTATGGCGGTAGTTGCAACAACACGTTCACCGTTTATGGAAACCGCCTCTGCTCCCGCAGCAAGAAGTTCATTTACAACCGCACGCACATCACTGTCGTGGATAACATAATATTCTGCCGGTCCTACCATGTTTGCGGCATTCGCATCTTCAAGCGTAACCGTAATTCCGGGTCCGTAAACGTCAGTAAGCCCGGAAAGTTTTTTTGCATTTTCCAACTCCATCTGCATACCCTGGTAAGCCGAACCGGTCTGTTCTATTGATTCTCTGTACGTATCTATTGTTTCCTGCATCTGCAAAACCTGTTCATATAAAGATGCATTCTTTTCCTTTTCTGTTGTAAGCATTCTTCTTAGCTCTTCGTTTCTTACTGTGGTATTTGTGCTGAGCTCATTTTTGTAAACGCTTTTTAACTGCATGGACAGAGCAAATCCCAATATGGCACATATTACCAGAACTGAAATCTGTTTTAAAATTTTCTGCTTGTCCATTTTTATCCTCCTAATCTATACTGTAAACTATCCTTGTCGGATTTGTAACATCAAATGTTCCAATACTTACCGGCTGTTTTTCAACCGCCGCTTTATATGCGGCAATTTTATAATCGGCATCAGTAGTATCTCCGCATTTTACCACAACCGAATTATGCATCTGCAGAGTAATTTCTCCACCACTGATTGTTATTTTTGAAAGTTCGCCACTTATGCCGTGTTTGTCCAGAACATTCATATATGATAATAATATATCAAAATTACCCTCTTCGTCAATAGTTAATTTTTCCCCTATTACACTTTTTTGCACATTAAGCCCTTCAACCACCGGAAATACCTTTGGCTCCGGACACACATCAAGCACTTTCAGGTTGGCATCTATTGCCGCATAAGCACCATCCGGTGTTATAACATTTGCAACAATTCTTCCTTCGTTTACAACAAGCGTAATTGATGTCGGAAACGCGTATTTCACATTTGCCGAAGAAACATATGCAATTTTTTCCATATTGTTGATTGCCGCTTTTTTATTGATTTTAAGAATATTCTGTCCCGTAACTATTCCGGATGCGGCAATAATACTTTCCCTGTCTGCCGCCATATTTCCTTCAACATATATATTACGGATATTAAGAAGCGGTGTATGGAAAAGAATTCCATACAATGCTACAAGAACAAGAATAAATTTTATTATAGATAAGCTTGTCTTTTTTCTTCTCTTTTTTGAAGCGGCACTTCTTGCACCGCTTTTTCTCTTTCTTGCCAAGCGTAAACACATCCTTTACACTCTTATAATTTTTCCACCGATATCCCTGATCATACCATCAAGATTCTCGTATCCTCTGTCAATATAACACACGCCCGATATTTCACTTTTTCCTTCTGCCGCAAGTGCGGCAACAACAAGTGCGGCACCTGCCCTTAAATCCGGCGCCGACAGATTTGCCCCATGAAGTTTTTCAACTCCGCGTATTATTGCCATTTCGCCGCCAAGCGTTATATCGGCACCCATTTTTTTAAGTTCACCTACAGCTTTAAACCTGTTTTCAAAAATAGTTTCTTTTATAACAGACGTACCGTTTGCACCGCAAAGTGCCGCCATAAGCTGTGGTTGTGCATCCGTGGGATATCCCGGATACGGCATTGTCTGTACTATATCAACGGCATTTATCCGCTTTGTTACCTTAATATTGACTTTATCATTAGTAACCCTTACGTCTGCTCCGCATCCGCGAAGAACAGAAATAATGCTTTCAATATGCGATGTGTTAACATTTTCAAGTTCTACACATCCTCCTGCCGCCGCCACCATAAACATCACGGTAGCTGCGCATATCCGATCGGAAATAACGGTTTTTTCAACAGGTTTTAAGGATTTTACCCCTTCAATTTCAATAATTCCCTCGCCTGCCCCCCGAACCCTTGCACCCATTTTTACAAGCAGGTCCTGCAAATCTGCAATTTCAGGTTCACGGGCAGCATTTACAATAGTTGTTGTTCCTTCCTGCGCACACGCAAGAAGCATTATATTTTCCGTTGCACCTACAGACGGAAAATCAAGCTGAACCGTTCCCGGTTTATATTTTTCAAGCCTGCATTCCAGAAATCCTGCTTGCTCAATTATATCAACGCCAAGCTGTTTAAAGGATTTCAGGTGCAGATTTATAGGTCGTGCACCAAGCTCGCATCCACCGGGATAGCTACACCGCGCCTCTCCTGTACGGGAAAGAATTGCGCCCATAAAAATAACTGATGAGCGCATTTTATTCATAAGTCCCATAGGAATATAATTATCTGTAACGGTTCTCGCATCAACTACCGCCGTATTCCCCTGCATTTTCACACTGCAACCAAGGCATCTTAAAATTTCGAGCGTCAGCTCCACATCCCGTATGCAGGGACAATTATGTATAACACTTTCACCTGCCGCAAGTACCGTACCGGCAAGTATAGGCAAAACAGAATTTTTGGCACCGCCCACAAAAGCCGAGCCGTAAAGTCTGCTTCCACCTTCTATTATATATTTGCTCATCAAAGCACCTCCGCTGTGTCATATATTATCATAATATGCACAGCAAAGGGTTTTAGTGAGTGCCTGTAATTTTCTTAATTTCTTTATATATTTCAGCTGTTGCCATAGGTTTTGCCATTGAAATGGCATTTGCCTGCATTGTTTTCATTTTATTTTTGTCTTTGGCAAGCTCACTGAGCACACCCGCAAGTACCGCACCACTTAAATTTGCCTCTTCTATAATGTCAGCTGCACCGACTTTTTTAAGTGCCATCGCATTATGCATCTGATGATTTCCCGTAACATTAGGTGACGGAATAAGTACAGAAGCTTTTCCTTTAACACAAATTTCACTTATGGTAATAGCACCGGCTCTTGATACAACAATATCCGCCGCAGCCAGACATTCATCCATATTATATATATAAGGCATAATTTTTACATTTTCAGGAACACCTGTTTCTGAAATCTTTTCCATAACGCCGTCATATCTTTTTTTACCCGTACCCCATATAACGGTTATGTCTTTATTTATAATCGGAAGCGCTTCTATCATGGCATCATTGATAGCCTTTGCACCAAGGCTTCCTCCAAACACAAGTGCAAGCGTGCCATCTATTCCCATAGCCGCCCTTGCATCCTCATATTTAAGACTTAATATATTCTGTCTTACCGGATTTCCCGTATAGACAATCTTTTCTGATTCACCAAAATATTTTCTGCTTTCTTCAAAGCTTATGCAAACGCGGCTTACCATTTTTGCAAGGATTTTATTTGTAAGACCGGGCAGTGCATTCTGTTCGTGAATAAGTGTCGGGATTTTCATTTGTGCCGCCGCAAAAACCGCCGAACCGCTTACATATCCGCCGCAGCCTATCACCACATCGGGCGCAAAATCTTTAATGATTTTTTTGGTATCGCTTATCCCTTTAGCCGCCTGCCATACAGTTTTGAAGTTTTTAGGACTAAGACTTCTTCTAAATCCGGAAACACGTATGGTTTTTATTTCAAACCCCTCTTTTTTGACAAGCTCGGTTTCCATACCCGTTTCATTACCGATAAAAAGCACCTGACCGCCATCGGCAGTTATTTCTTTTGCAATTGCAATTGCAGGATTTATATGTCCCGCCGTACCACCGGCAGTTAAAATTGCTTTCATATCTTACACCACTTTTACTTTTTATTTTCGGTTAATTTCTTATGCTTTCCTTTTCTTGATATATTAAGCACAAGACCCATACTTGCCATAGTAAACAACAGCGACGTACCGCCCGCGCTGAAAAACGGAAGCGGCATACCTGTTACGGGCATCAATGCCGTAACAACTGCGATATTTATGATTACCTGAACGGTTATAAGCACCGCAACGCCAATACCGATGAGGGCACCAAGTTTATCGGGGGCTTCAAGAGAAATTTTTACACATCTGACAATTAAAAGGAGAAAGAGTGCCAGAACAACAAGACCCCCGATAAACCCAAGTTCCTCACATATAATAGAAAAGATAAAGTCATTCTGAGGTTCGGGAATGTAAAGTGCCTTTTGCACACTTTTTCCAAGTCCCTTACCGAAAAGTCCGCCGGACCCGATAGCATAAAGCGACTGTACCGCCTGCCATCCCGACCCTTCCATATCCTGAAACGGGTCCATAAACGAAGTGAGTCTGGCAATACTGTATTCACTTGTAAAAACAAGTGCCAGAAACGCTAATGCCGCAACCGGAACAAGAAGAAGCAGCGGTTTTAAGTTTGCACCGCCAATCATTGCAATTATTACGCAAACAGCTCCTATAAGAAGAATTGCACTTTTATGCGGCTGCATTATAAGAGGCACAACCGCCACAAGAAGCATAATTCCGTATCTTACCCAACTGGTTTTAAAATTCAAAAGTTCTTTCGGTTTCTGGGATGCACAAACCTTTCCGAACCATACAATCCACACAATTTTTGCAAGTTCTGAGGGTTGGAATGTAAATCCGCCAACGCCAATCCATCTTCTTGCACCGTTAATTTCCTGTCCGGCAAACGCCGCAAAAAGCATAAGAGCACAGGTTATGGCAATGGCCGGATTAAGCACCTTCCGTGATGCAATAATGTGATAGTCAATTTTTGACACAACAAGCATTGCAATAAATCCCAGCACAGCAACAATTGCCTGTGTTTTCAAAAAATGGAGTGAATCGCCGTGTCTGTAAAGTCCCGTAATAGAGCTTGCGCTCGCTACCATAATCAATCCGAAAAGCGTCATAAGCAGAATAATTATAAGAAGCTCCACATCCATTTTACTTTTATCTTTAAATGATGAAATAATCTGTTCTAAGAGGCCTTTTTCTTTTGGTCTCGTATTTGATTTCATCCTTTTTCAACTCCTAAATAAATTTCACTCCCGCAAGTGCACAAAGACAAACCGTTACAAGTGAGAATACAAGAACAATCTTCACTTCGCTCCAGCCGCACATTTCAAAATGATGATGCACAGGGCTCATTTTGAAAAGTCTTTTTCCCGTTGCTTTAAAATACGCAACCTGCAAAATAACAGAAAGTGTTTCAATAACATACACTCCCCCTGCTATAACAAGGTACAGCGCATATCCTCTGCACACAGCAATTCCGGCAAGTGCACCACCAAGAAACAGCGACCCGGTATCGCCCATAAACACTTTTGCCGGATATTTGTTAAACAGGAAAAATCCTAAAACTGCCGCTGCCGAAATAAGCGAAAACATGCTTTCGGGAGCATCTTTTAACACAAATGCAAAGAATATAAATACAATAATGCTTACCGAGGAGGCGAGTCCGTCAATCCCGTCGGTAAGGTTAACTGCATTTACACATCCGATAATCACAAGTACTGCAAACGGCAGATACCACATTCCCATATCAAACTCAAGCGAGGTGAACGGAATTTTAATAGTGGTTTCCATAAGTCCGTTATAATAAAGAAGTCCTACAAATATAACCGACGCAACAAGCTGCATAAGAAGTTTCTGGATTTCGGTAAGACCAAGGTTTCTTTTCATCGCAACCTTTATATAATCATCAATAAATCCGATTACACCGAATGCCACACTTAAATAAATAAGCATAACTCCCTCAAGGGAATTACCAAGGAAAATAATACCTGAAATAAGCACTGCTAAAATAAAGATTACCCCACCCATAGTAGGCGTACCTGATTTTGAACTATGCCATTTCGGGCCTTCTTCTCTTATTTCCTGACCGAATTTAAGTTTATGCAAAACCGGTATGGCAACGGGTGCCGCAAGAACCGCTATTGCAAATGAAATTAGTGCAGCAAAACCAAACTTCATATTTTTCTCCTTTGCGATTACATAAAATAGTTTTTAACGATTTTCTCTTCACAGAAAGGAACCTTTTCATCACCAATTATCTGATATGTTTCGTGTCCCTTTCCCGCAAGAAGTACTAAATCCCCTTGCTTTGCAATATCAAGAGCTTTTTCAATCGCTTGCGCCCTGTCTGTAATACATTCATATTTGCAAGGGGTTTTTTTCATACCCTCTTCAACCGATACAATAATATCCTCCGCTTTTTCGCTTGCCGGATTATCCGATGTGATTATTGCAAAATCGGAAATACGACCCACAACCTCGCCCATTTCGGGACGTTTGGTTTTGTCACGGTCGCCCGGCGCACCGAATACCGTAATTATTCTGCCTGCTACCGCGCTGCGCATTGTTGTGAGTATGTTATAAAGACCGTCGGGTGTATGCGCATAGTCAATCATTACTTTAAAGGGTGCCGGAACATTAACAATTTCCGCTCTGCCTTTTGCCCCTTTTGCAATGATTATTCCTTTTTCAATTTCTTCGCTTTCAAAGCCGAGCACACTGCAAAGTGCATATGTGGCAAGCGAATTGTATACCGAAAACCTGCCCGGATGCATTGCTTTAACCTTATGCTCTTCGCCGCCCGATGCGACATTATAAATTACACCTTTATCGTGATATTCAATGTCCTTTGCTTTAAAATCCGAATTTTCATCTATAGAATATGTAAATACCTTTGCCTTGCATTTTGCGGCAATTTTGCGGCCGTATTCATCATCCGCATTTATAACGGCAAGCTTACATCTGTCAAACAGCTTTGCCTTGGAATTCATATAGTTTTCCATTGTGCCGTGAAAATCAAGATGGTCGTGTGTAAGGTTTGTAAATACCGCCGCATCAAACTCAATTCCCTCTACACGTTTTAAGTCTATTGAATGGGACGAAACCTCCATAACGCAGTATTCAATTCCCGCATCAACCATTTCGGCAAACCATTTATGAAGTGTTCCCGATTCCGGTGTTGTTCTTTCCGCTTCAATAATCTTATCGCCTATAACGGTAGTGTTTGTGCCGATAAGACCTGCTTTTTTCCCATTCATTTCAAGAACGGTTTTTATTATATGAGTTACGGTGGTTTTACCGTTTGTTCCTGTAACACCTATCATTTTAAGTTTTTTTGAAGGCTCACCGTAAATAAGACTTGCAAGGCTTGCCATAGCAGTCCTTGTGTCGCTAACGCGGATTACCGCAACATCATCTCTTCTGATGTCTTTAGTAACCAGCACCGCCACAGCACCGTTTCTTACTGCTTCGTCTATAAAGTTATGCCCATCAGTTTTAAATCCTTCTATACAAACATACACAGATCCGCCTGCAACTTCTTTTGTATTATTTGTAATATGACAAACTTCAACACTCGTATGTTCATTGCATGATATGTAATTAAAATTTTGCAACAACTCTTTCAGAATCATTTTTTCACCTACCCGGTTTACTGATTTTCTTCTTTGCTAAAATATACCGTAACGCTTTCTCCCTCATCAAGAAGTGCGCCTGCCGCAGGACTCTGGCTTGTAATAACGCCTTTACCGTTCAGGCTTCCTGCGCCCGAAATTATCATTTTAAGTCCCGAATTTATAATTGTTTCATTTGCCGCTTCGGCACTTGACCCAACAACATTTGGTACTTTTATCAGCATCGGGTCGCCTTTAAGACCCGTATATATTGTTATGCTTGAACTGCTTCTTACCTTGCTTCCCGCCGCCGGAATCTGCGCAACAATCTGGTCGCCGTTTCCGTTAACGGAATATTTAAGATTAAAGCTGTCAAGCGAACGTTTTGCTTCTTCTGTAGTTTTTCCTACAACATCAGGAACTGTGGTATCCATTTCCTGTAAATCTTCTTCGGTATACACCGGTTCAATTCCGTAATACTGCAGGGTTTCGCTTATGATTTTACCTGCAACCGGTGCAGTAATAACACCACCGTAATAGTTTTCGCCGGTTGGTTCGTCAATAATTACAAGACACACAATTTTGGGGTCATCAACCGGTGCAACGCCAACAAACGAACCGATATATTTATTTGAACCACGTGGCTGCTTTTCGCTTGTACCGCTCTTACCGCCTATGCGATAGCCTTTTACATACGCCGTACTTCCCGACTGGAGTACAACAGTTTCAAGAACAGTTTTCATTTTTTCCGATGTTTCTGCCGAAACAGTCTGACGCACCTTCTGCGGAAGAATTGTTTCAATCGGCTGACCATCTGCTGACTGAATTTCTTTTACAAGGTATGGTCTGTATAAGTTACCGCCATTTACAAGCGATGAAATTGCCGTTATCATCTGAAGCGGAGTTACTTCAAAGCTCTGTCCGAATGACGATACCGCAAGGTCAACTTCCGAGAAAGCTTCTTCCGTATGGAAAGAGCCTACCGCTTCACCAGGAAAGTCAATTCCGGTAACATCACGGAATCCAAACAGTTTGAAGTTTTTATAAAAGTTATCTGTACCGATTTTTGCTCCAACCTGCATAAGAACAGGGTTGCAGGAGTTTACCATACCGGTCATAAACGTTTGTGTTCCGTGACCCGCAGTTCTCCAGCAATGGATGTTATGTCCGCCCATATGCATAAAACCGTTACATGTATATGTTTCTTCAAGTGTAGCAACCTGTTCTTCAAGCGACATAGCACAGGTTATAAGTTTGAAGGTTGAACCCGGTTCATACACATCAACAACGGGTTTGTTTCGTTTAAGTCCCGATGTTGCCGCAACGAATGCTTTACTGTATTCTTCCCCTTCCAATGCTTCAAGCTGTGCAAGAACATCGGGGTCTTTGATTTTAATGGGTTCGTTAAGATTATATGTAGGAACGGTTGCCATAGCAAGAATTTCGCCCGTATTCGGGTTCATAACAATAGCACAACCGCCGTTAGCCGCTTTATTTTCTATATATGCCTCATTCAGCGCTTTTTCAACAATTCGCTGAATGGATTCATCAATTGTAAGCTTGATATTGCTTCCTGCCTGAGCATTGTAGAATTCTTCAAAATCAAAACTCGGGCTTCCTACAGTGGAGTTTGACTGCACTATTCTGCCCGCAGTTCCTTTCAAATAAGCATCGTATTCATATTCAAGACCTTCAAGTCCCTGATTGTCTGTGCCGACAACGCCAAGCACCTGTGCAGCAAGCTCGCCATACGGATAAAATCGTTTTGTATCAGCAATAAGGCTTACGCCTGTAAGGTCATGTTTTTCAAGCAGTTCCTGAGAAAGCTCGTTTCCGTTTTCATCCTCGCCGCTGATATAAGAACGCAGGATTTTTGACTGAGATGTATCAATACGCTTTTTAATATATTCAAATCTTGAATTTTTATCAAGCTGTTTTGCTATGCTGTCTTTTTCTACCCCAAGAACTTCTGACAGTGTATTTATAACCGCTTCTCTGTTGCCCGCTTCTCTGATACGTTTCGGGTCAACCGCAACGGTATCAACACTTGCACTTATCGCAAGCTCTTTGCCGTTTCTGTCAAGAATACTTCCTCTTCGCGGATTTATTTCACTTTCCTTTGTCTGCTGGTCAAGTGCCATCTGGCGAAGCTCTCCGCCCTTTATAAATTGCAGGTACCCAACTCTTCCCAATAAAACGACAAATAGAAGCGCAACAATAAGAGTAAATACCAATATCCTTGTAGTGAGTTTGCTTTTCTTTCTATTGGTCTCCATCGTCACACTTCCCTGTTTTAAATTCTATATTTAAATATAAGCTGTTTTTAGTTTAAATATGACATTGCATCACCTATATAGCGGAATGCCTTTGCAAAAACTCCTTCCGATTTATTTCCATTAGCAAGAACTGTCGCCGAATCATTAACCGGCACCCTTATTCTCACTACCTGATTTTTACCGGGGTTTACCATTCCAAGCTTTTCGGTTGCAATTTTTTCTATTTCTTCAAGGTTAACATTCTGTTTAAGTTCAACCTGTCTTGCAATATTTTTTGATTCAAGCTGTTCGTACTGTGCCTTTACCGTGTTGATTTGTTTTTCGTATTGAGCAATTACACCGTATCTGAGCACTATCACCATTGCAAGTGCCGCAAAAACCATTGCATACGCAGCAAGTCCCCAACGGAATTTTGATTTAGCCTTTGCTCTTTGTTTCACCTTAGGCTTTACAGTTCTTCGTATATTTACGGAATGTTCCTGTGGTAATACTCTCGCTAAATTATCTCTCACGGCAAGGTCATCCTTTCGTTAAATCTTTTGTATTCCTCTCAGTTTAGCACTGTGACTTCTTTTATTATCGGAAAGCTCCCTATCAGAAGCAATTATCGGTTTCCTATTTATTAATATTCCTCTTGGTTTACCTCCGCACACACAAACCGGCAGGTTTTTATCGCATATGCAACCGGTTTTAAGATCATTAAAAACATCTTTAACAATGCGGTCTTCAAGCGAATGAAAAGTTATTATCGCCAGAATTCCGCCCGGTTTAAGACATTCAAAAAAGTCATATACGGCTTTTTTAAGTCTTTCAATTTCTTCGTTCACTTCTATTCTTATTGCCTGAAAAGTTCTTTTACTCGGATGTCCGCCTTCTTTTCTTGCTCCGGCAGGCACCGCCGCTTTAATCACTTCATTAAGTTCAAATGTTGTGTTTATCGGACGAGCGTCAACAATAAACTTTGCAATTCTCTTTGACCACTTTTCTTCCCCATAATCATAAAGAATACGGCAAAGCTCATTTTCACTGTATGTATTTACAACATCATACGCACTTTTAACATCGCCCTGGTTCATTCTCATATCAAGCGGCGCATCGTGCATATAGCTGAAACCCCTTTCGGGATTATCAAGCTGATACGACGAAACTCCAAGGTCAAGAAGAGCACCATCAATTCCATTTATTCCGAGCTCTTCAAGTATGCTTTTTATCTCGGAATAATTCGAATGTACAAATGTTGTTTTGTCTTTATATTCTTCAAGTTTCTTTCCCGCAGCCGCAAGTGCCGCCTCATCTCTGTCTATTCCTATAAGTCTGCCGCCCCGCAAACGAGAAAGTATGCCGCTTGAATGCCCGCCGCCGCCGAGCGTACCATCTACGTACACACCGTCAGGCTTAATGTCAAGCATTTCCATACATTCATCAAACAGAACCGATTTATGTAAAAATTCCATAGCCATTATATTATCAGGTCAACCGTAGCTGCAATTTCTGCAACATCAGGCTGTTTTTCCGTGTTGTATTTGTTCCAGCTTTCCATGCTCCAGAGCTCTATCTTGTTATCAACACCCATAAGTCTTATTTCGGATGTAATGCCCGCATATTGACGAAGGTTAGCGGAAATAAGACATCTGCCCTGTTTATCTATTTCAACCGTTTCTGCTTCGGTAACAAAGTGACGCTGCAAATCTCTTATTTCAGGTCTGCTGTTCGGAAGCTGACGTAATCTGCCTATGAAGTTTTCCCATTCTTTCATGTCGTAAATGTAAAGTCCGTTTCCGTCAATACCTTTTGTTACAACACATCTTCCGTCCAGTTGTTCACGATATTTGGCGGGCATAATAAATCTGCCTTTTTCGTCAACACTGTGATTATAATTTCCTATAAACATATTACGCCCTCCTTCCCATTTTGAGCTGAAATTCATCCACTTCAATACCACTGTCCATCCACTGGACACCACTTTATATATATTTTACAATAAATTTTGAAAAAAATCAAGTATTTTTTAATAAAAATTTAAAAAAATTTTTATCAAAATGTTACAAAAATTTAATCTGTTTTATCCATCGCCTGAATAAGCCGCATTTTAACGTGCAATATTAATATAAACCCCAACGAAAGGAAGATTTTTTTGCTTGTAAGCTTTACCCGTACAATCATTCTTTATATTCTTGTAATAATCGCAATGCGAATAATGGGCAAAAAACAAGTAGGCGACCTTGACCCGATAGAGTTTGTAATTATACTGTTATTTTCCGAGCTTGCATCAATTCCCATGCAGGATATAGACCTGCCGCTTGTACACAGTCTTGTTCCTATAGCAACCCTTATTTCTCTGGAGCTTATAATTTCCGCACTTGCTCTAAAAAGCAGGAGACTTCGTCTTCTTCTCGACGGCAAACCCGTTATTATAGTGCGTCACGGAGAAATGGATATAAGCATAATGAAATCACTACGATATAGCATAGACGAGGTGCTTGAGCTTCTTCGTCAGGAGGGATATGCCGACATTCGCGATGTTGAGTTTGCCATTCTGGAAAACAGCGGAAAAATAAGTATTATCCCATCCATTTCCGGCAAGGTCCCTTCCGCAAAGGATTTAAATCTTGATCTTGGTCCGGGAGCAATGCCATATCCCGTTATAATAGATGGCGAAATTATACACGAAAATCTTACCTCCGCCGGTATAACCGAGAAAAAGCTTAATAACCTCCTCCACGCAAAAGGAATTCAGTCTGCAAAAGAGGTTTTTTATGCCGTTTATGATTCCTGCGGCGAATTTTATTTTCAAAAGAAAGAGATGAAAAAATGAAAAAGGTATGGATTGCAATTGTCTTTATATTGACGATTTTTTCTGTTAATTTAATATACACCCGCCGCATCGACTCCTTTTCAAATAACATATCCTCTATCGTAAATGAGGCTGTTTATCTAGCCGACACCGATTACGAGGCTTGCGGAGAATGTATTAATACTTTACTTGAAGAACTTGATGATTCCGATCTGCTTTTATATTCCTTTTCAAACAGGTCTAAAGTGGACGATATTGACCTTGCATCAAAATCCGCCGCAGAATATTACCGGCACGGCGACATCGCCGCACTCAAACATCAACTACTAATGGTACAACACCGCATGGACGATCTTAAAAACGACGGTAAATTCAATCTGAAAAATCTCTTATGAACAAAAAAACTGAGTGGCCTTAACCACTCAGTTTAATTTTTCTACATATTCTTTTATACTGCGAAGTTCGCCCGCGAGTGCGTAGCCTATCACTTTCGAAAGAGCGTGCGTAACTTCCGAATAAGGATTGTCGTTATTTTCTTTTACATCATCCTTATGCTCGGCAAGTCTTTCAAGCCTTGAATCTATTTCGTTTATAATACTGCTTTTTATATCCACAATATCACCTCAAAGGTAGTATTTTCACGTCCGCATCAATTTATGCAAGTATGGATACAAATTCACAGTTAATAAGTTTTTGCAAATCTTTCGGGCAAAGCTCCATAAAACAGCCTATTTTACCTGAACTCACAACAAATGTTTCGAGATTTTCCGCCTCGGCATCAATCACAGTTTTGAAAAGCTTTTTCATTCCCACAGGACTACATCCTCCGCGGATATATCCCGTAGTTTTCAAAAGCTCTTTAACAGGAATCATTTCTACATTCTTTTCACCAACACTTGCCGCCGCTTTTTTCAGGTCAAGCTCTCCGTCTGCCCTTATGACAAAAACATAATGTCCTCCGCTTTTTCCCTTTGTAACCAGGGTTTTGTACACCTTTTCAACCGGCATTTTTATCTTTGCTGCCGCGCTTATTGCATCTACATTCTCATTGGGCTCATATATATGCAAGGTATAATTTACTTTGTTTTTTTCAAGAACCCTTACTGCATTTGTTTTTATTTCCGCCATAATACAACGCCTTATTCAATAACAAATGTTCCGAAACATTCCGGTCTGTGATAGTCCGGCTGCGGAGCAACAACGGGCGCCCATGTACCAAAATGCGGAATCGGTGTTTTATCGCCGCATTTATAGAAATTGCCTTTAAATTCTTTTCCGATTTTCATCCCGTAACGACTTTCCATAAATTCAAACGGAATAAATATTTTTGCACACCATCCGTCTTCGGCTACATTGGTTTCCACGCAGAAAATTTCAGGGTCAACATCAAATATTTTACTCCTGTCATATCTGTCGGATCCCAGTCCAACATGAAACGCTCCGCTTGCACTTATTTCAAAATTGAAATATCTGTTATCGTGCTGCGGATTTGCATTTATAAACACTTCAAGACAACTGTCTTCACAAATTTTCGAATTGAACTCGGTTTTTGTTGCTGTAACCGGGTGCTCATCACTTGAAAGAAGTACAGTAATCCCCGCATCACCCGCAAGTGCCATTGCAAAGTTCTGCGGTTTGAAGCCGGTTTCATCCCAGACATAGTTATCCATTTTAGCAACCTGTGCTTCTCCCCATATGCTGTCCGAAATATCAATATTGTTTTTGCCTACATTTTTAATTGTGTAAATCATAATTATCTCCTATGTCAAACATTAAGCCGAAAAACAAGTCTGTTTTTCGGCTTAAATATTTACTTTTTATTGGCCAGATGTCGGTGTCGTTTCAGCCGCATATTCTTCCAAAAGATTTCTATCTTCATATCTTACTGCATAAATTGCTTTTATTTTAAGACCTGCCGAATATGCCTGCCATACATAAATCATATCACCTTCGTTTATGTAGTCAAGCGTTGTATTTTCAAAGCTTGATACTTCCATCGGTCCCTGTGCAGTTTCCTTCGTTGTGTAAGTATTAAGACATACGTTCTGGTTTGCGTATGCGGATGTGCCTTCCATAGATAAGTTGCTGAGTGTGTCCACTCCTACTGAAAGCGTACAATATTCAGGCGCCTGCGGAATGTTTGTTACAAGACCTACTCTTCCATAATAAGTTGGCTGCGAATCTTCCGCATCAGCAAGTGCAATATCGTCCCCTTTATAGTTATATGCCGCATATTTTCTTGCAGAAAGTGCATCACTTATATCAAACACAATTTCTATGGTTCTTACAGCTCCGCCTGGAGCATAACCAACTCGAATAACATCGCCTTTTTTCACTGCTCTTCTTACCCATTCGCCCTGTCCGTCAGGTATTTTTGCAAATGATGCATCAAGCAGATATGCATTGTCTGCAGTAGAAAGGTATTCTGTCTTATATGCCGACTTAGAAGCTCCAAGTCCGCTTTGCGGTACAATGTTATAAATCGCCTCACCTGCTGAATTAAGTACCGGGTCAATTGATTTTACAACTATTGTTTCAGATTTATAATTCGGCTGAGCATCAATATTTTCATTATATACAACAAACACCTTTCGTTCAAGCACTCCGCTTGCGTTCGGCAAGAAGAATGGTTCAATATTGTATTTTCCGTATTCTACAAGCTTAGACGAGCACTGCGCTTTGTTTCCCATTTTATAAATACTTTCTGCCCAGCTCTTTCTGTCATTTGGAACAAAAATGTATGTTGCGCCTGAGCTTGCGGCATACTGACGCATATCTTCGCCTATTCCTTTGAACTGCGTTCCTGTATACATAAGCGGTGTTCCGCTGAATCTGTTATCCGTATCAAGCGCCATTGTTTCAAGTTCTTCAATTACGTTTCCTTCCACAACAAACCTGATTGGCTGAGATGCTGCAGCGTTTACATTGTAACCCGAAGCTTTTCCGCTGTTAATCGCTGTTGCCTGTGATACAAGCGCATTATAAAAATCTGCCATATCATTATATTTTGCACTTGGCGATAATACATACTCTCCTTCACTCATTGTTGCTGTTCTGATTTTCGTTGATCTTGATACAGAATATGTTGAAAGTTTAGGTGTGTCGCCTGCTGTAAGTATCTTAAGCGTAAGTACTGATGGTGTCTGGGTTTCATCAAGGATCGCTTCTTTTAAATATCCTATTGTATAACTTGCCTGCGACTCAGTTATATACACTATTTCATTTTTACTATTAACATACGCTGTTATTCTGTCTCCCTGTTCAAGTTCACTTATGGGCTGTACATACGTTTTATAATAATCACTGTACGGGTATGTTTGGCTGATATTATCCGAGAAAACAAGCCCTTCTTCCGAAATTCCAGATATCTTTTTGTTTCCAAGCTGAGTAGTATAAACCGTTACGCCAACTCTTGTTCCGCATTTTGAAGAAGTCGCAACAAGCACGTTTCCTGCTTTTATACTGGAAACGGTCATTGCTTCCCCTGTCGGTTTCTTGACAATTATACTTTTGCCACTTTCCACTCTGTCATCAAGCTGAAGCCGAAGCGGAGTTATTCCGTCTATTTGTTTTTTGTATTTATCTTCTATTCCCCTCGGTTCAGAAGTAATTGTTTTTCCTACCACATAGGTTTCATAGGATTTGATTCTTATAAGTTTGTAATCACTTCTTCCTTCTTTTACGTATGAAATCGATCCGCTTTTGGGAATAAAATCATTTATGGAAAGGGGATATTCCAACGTATCTACAAGCACATCATTATATATAACTTTAAGTCCGTTAAGTGCCAGCGGAAGTTCTACTGTATAGTCTTGTTCTTTGATTTTATCGAAATATACAATACCGTAATTTGTTGTTGCGTTTTCATTATATTTCGCCGTTTTTCCATATTCAATATCTTCACTGCTTACCGAACCTATTGTTTTCGATTCCTGAAGCGATTCTACCGCTTTTACATAAAACTTATCGTCATCTCCATCGTATTTAAAGCTTACCGACACATCATGAGCAAGCAAGTGTGAAAATGATTTTGTCCTTGCTTCATCCTCAAAAAGAACATATTCACATCCGTCAATAGCTTTATCCATTTTTACAATCATCTGATAATGATTTATGCTAGTTATAAGCCCTTCTCTGGTGTATATGTTTGTTTCAAGAATATACTTCACTACTTCTTCATTTTCGTCAATCCAGCCTGCAGCAACAACCTCACCGGAACGTTTGCCCGACCAGTTCTGTCTGTTTTCAAGCGCTTCTTCAAGTGAAATCTTTTTTTCCGGTTCCGAATATCCGCTAAAACTTCCTCCACCCGGCACAACTACCGGTGTTGGAGCTATTTTAGGTACATCTTTTGTGTTATATACAATTTGTGCAACGTTTGCTCTTGTTGCATAATCACCTGTTTTGCAAGATACGTTTTTATTCATAAGAAGCTCTGTACCAAAGCTTAAATACGCATCAGGCCAAAGCGGCATTCCAATCGTTTTAGCCCTGTCTTTAGCCGCCTGATCCCTTCCTGTATAGCACACAGTCATCTTTATTGCTTCTTCATATTTAACTTTACCGTCAGGGTTAAACGTACCATCAGGGTAACCATTGATTATACCAAGGTCTATAGCCGTTTTTATGTACGAAATTGCCCAGTGTGCAGATGTTTCCCCATTACCGTCAACATCAGGAAATCCCGTTGTAACATTACCTACGTTTACGTTCTGGCTGCCGTTAAGTACCATAAGCATTTTAACGAATTCCGCACGCGTTATAAGACCCTCCGTTCCGAAGGTACCATCAGGATATCCATTGATTATACCCATCTCCGCAAGGGTTTCTATAGCTTCGATATTAGCATGATCTTCTGCTACATCAGGAAATGCTGTTCCCGAAATGGTTTGTGCATCTTCTGCATACACACATACCGAAAAAAGCATTGTTAATGCTAACAAAAGTGATAATACTTTTTTCATAATTGCTTCCTCCATTATTTTTAGTGTAGATATTGTACCATATATTTTAACTAAAATCAAGAGTTTTCATTGTCTTTTTTTTGGTAATATTTATATTTATCAGGCTGTAATACAATTTAATATTGATTTTTACAAACGAAAAGTGTATAATAAAAATATATTTATACGAAAGGGTGTTTTTAATGGATATAAAAATCACAAAAACCACATCACCAAAAGCTAAACCGACAGGCCCCTTAGGATTCGGTAAAATCTTTACGGACCATATGTTTGTTATGGAATATACCGAAGGAAAAGGCTGGCACGACGCTGAAATAGTTCCTTATCAGAACCTTTCTCTTGCTCCGTCAGCAATGGTATTCCACTACGGTCAGGAAATGTTTGAAGGTCTTAAAGCTTATAAAGGTGCCGACGACAAAACAAGACTTTTCCGTCCTGAAATGAATGCTAAAAGAACAAACGCATCAAACGAAAGACTTTGTATTCCCGAACTTCCCATCGAATACTTTGTTGAAGCAGTTAAAGCAGTTGTTAAAGTTGATGAAGACTGGATTCCTACAGAACCGGGCACTTCACTTTACATAAGACCGTTTATTATTGCAACAGATGAATTCCTCGGTGTTGCACCGTCAAAAACATATAAATTCATTATTATTCTTTCTCCAAGCGGAGCTTACTACGCAAGCGGACTTGCACCGGTAGGCATCTGGATTGAAGACGAATATGTTCGTGCCGTAAAAGGCGGTATGGGATTTGCAAAAACAGGCGGTAACTATGCTGCATCCCTCATTGCTCAGGTAAAAGCACACGACGACGGATATTCCCAGGTACTCTGGCTTGACGGTGTTGAAAGAAAATATATTGAAGAAGTTGGCGCAATGAACATCTTCTTTAAAATTGATGGCAAAATTGTAACACCTATGCTTAACGGAAGTATTCTTCCTGGTATCACACGTAATTCTGTTATTCAGCTTTGCAAATCCTGGGGACTTGATGTTGAAGAAAGAAAAATCTCTGTTGACGAGCTTCTTGATGCACAGAAAAACGGCAAGCTTGAAGAAGTATTCGGCACAGGTACTGCAGCAGTAATTTCTCCTGTAGGAAAACTCCGCTACTGCGACGATGTTATGACAATCAACGGCGGTGAAATCGGACCTGTTTCCCAGAAAATTTACGATTCAATCACAGGTATCCAGAACGGCACAGTAGAAGATACGTTCGGCTGGATTACAGAGGTTTAATAATGAAATACAGATTTTCAATTGAAGATAATATCTGGGTTTTCCAGGACCTTGCCGAAAAAAATTATGGTTCAATATTTGAAAATAAATATTTAGGTTTTCTTAAAAGTCTGCACGATGAATTTGGTACAAAAGTTCACCTTAACGTATTTTATGAAACAGACGGATTCAATCTGTCGCAGATGCCGGATAAATATAAATACGAATGGGAAGAAAATTCTTCGTGGCTTCGCCTGTCGTTCCATTCAATGAGCGAATTTCCTGGCGAAAGATACGAAAATGCAACCTATGACGAAGCAAAACTCGACTGCGAAAAGGTTCAGAATGAAATCATACGTTTTGCAGGCGAAAAAACTTTAAGCCGCGGCACATCAATCCACTATGTTATCGCATCAAAGGAAACAATCCTTGCGCTTAAAGATTGCGGTATAAAAATAATGGCAGGTATGTTCGGCACCAAGGAAGAACCCATAAAATCCTACCATCTCGGCGACGATGTTACAGAACATATGCATTCGCATACAATGTATAACGACCCCGAAACAGGAATGCCGTTTGTAAATACCGATATGGTAATAAACAAGTTTGCACTTCCAGATATTGTGCCATCACTTACACCATGTATCGGCAAGGATTTTGTTGAGATAATGATTCACGAACAGTATTACCACGAGCATTATCCCCTTTATCAGCCCGATTATGAAGATAAGGTTCGCACAGCAGTAAAACTTCTTGCAGATAACGGCTATGAACCAACATTTTTAGAAGAATTAATATAACAAAAAAGGCTACCGAAACGGTAGCCTTTATTTTTTTACTTTTATCGAATCTTTTCCATAGTTCCTTTAGAATTATCAAATACTTCTCCGGTGTCGGCATCGACGTGGTAAAGGCCTGTCATTGTGCCGTCAGTAAGATTAAGCTCGCCTGCACCAAACATAAAGCAGGCACGTTTTTTATCGGCAATATTTACATAAAGCGCTTTCTTTTCGCTTGCCGGAACAACAAACGCATCGTCGCCAAACTGCTCTCTTGCCGCAAGGATAGCAATATCCTGCGCTTCATCAAATGTAAGCTCGGTATCAATTGCGTGGCTGAAACAAACAACAGTATCAGTTTCTGTTTCTTCGCCATCGTTAAAAAGAATTTCAATATCTTCTTCCTGCTGTTTCATTTTTTTATTATAAAGAACTGCAGCAGTTATACCAACCGCAGCAACAACTCCTACACCTATTCCAAGCGCAATCGCAGTTTTTTTATTCATATTTTTCTCCTCCAGTTTCTTTATATTTCAATTATATAATAGCAAATCCCGTTTGTCAAATTATTTTATATGGTATAAAATTCAGATAATCGGCAGAAACAAGCTTAAATTCAATCCCGTGAAGCTTGCCTTCGGGTGCTTCTCCTTCTTCAATTCCGTGAAGATGCCCGTAATAACAACGTTTAACATTATTTTTTACAAGCAGCGCAAGTACATTATTATCCACTACATTTCCGGACACCACCGGAAAATGTGTAAACACAATTTTTTCATTTTCTGCGGGTGCACTTTTAAGCGAAAATTCAAGACGCATAAGCTCGCGGTCGTAAATTTTCTTATCATCCGCACCGCCGCCGGCAACCCATCCTCTGTTTCCGCAAAGGCAGATATCTTCATACATATAATAATTGTTATGCAAAAAATGTATGGACTTTAGTCCGTACTTTTCTTTCATTTCGCCAAGCTTTTTTGCACTTGTCCACCAATAGTCGTGGTTTCCTTTGGAAATAATTTTTCTGCCGGGAAGTGCATCAATGAACTTAAGGTCCTCCACACAGGATGAAAGATATGTTGCCCAGGAAATATCCCCGGGAATAACAAGCGTATCTTCTTCCTTAAGACACTTACAAGAATGTTCAATTTTCTCCATATAGCCTTCCCATTTTTTGCCAAAAATATCCATTGGCTTATCGTTTGCGCCAAAACACAAATGGAAATCGGCCATTACATATAACGACATAATCGCCCTCCGCTGAATAATCAAATTACTGCTTGGGTATCATACCAAAGGAACTAAAGTTCCTTATTTAAAGCAGGAGGATATAAAAATGTTTGAAAATGATAACAAAAACGAAGTAATAAGCGGCATTTACTGTAGCGTATCGAACTGTGTATATCACGACAAAAGCGGCAAATGCCACGCAAAATCAATTCAGGTTGACCATCAGAATTCAACCAATAAGGAAGATACCTGTTGTTCAACTTTTGAGCTTCGCTCCTAACCTTCTTAAAAAGCGTTCCCTTTAAGCAAGGAACGCTTTTTACATATCAATTAAGGAAACCTTCAACTACAGACTGCATATCCTGTTTTTCGCATTTTCCGTCAAAACGGATTTCTTTTTCCGAAAGAGTAGCCAGTGAATCCGGTGCTTTCTGACCGGTTATATCGGAAAGCTTTTCAAGCATTTCAAATTCGCTTGCAGAAACAACCGCACTTTCGCTTATTGCACCAAGTACGCTGCTGTTGAATTTAAACGGATTTGCTGTTGATGCAATAATTGTTTTTGTTTCGTCGCCCGTAGCTTTTTTATAGTTTTCATAAACAGTATATGCAACTGCTGTATGTGTATCCATAAGATAACTGTTTTCGTTCCATACCTTATTTATAGTATTTTTTGTATCTGCGTCGTCGCAGTATCCTGCAAAGAAGTTTTCTCTTATAGCGTGTTTTATTTCAGCAGAAACTTCGTATCTGCCTGCTGCTGAAAGCAGGAACATATATTCTTTTGTCTGTTTTGCATCCGACAAATCATACAGAAGTCTTTCAAGGTTACTTGAAATAAGAATATCCATAGACGGTGAGATTGTTGTTTTAAACTCACGGTTTTTATCATAAACACCTGTGTTGATAAAATCTGTCAGGACGTTGTTTTCGTTTGATGCACAAATAAGTCTTGCAACCGGAAGACCCATTTGTTTTGCATACCATGCAGCAAGAATGTTACCAAAGTTACCTGTGGGAACACAGATATTAACTGCTTCGCCCACTTCAATAGCACCCGATTTCATAAGGTCGCAGTATGCGGAAATGTAGTAAATAATCTGCGGCACAAGTCTGCCCCAGTTAATTGAGTTTGCGGAAGAAAGCTGATACCCTTTTTTTGAAAGCTCCTCGGAAAAAGTTTCGTTACCAAATATTTTCTTAACACCGCTTTGCGCATCATCAAAGTTACCTTTAACGCTTGAAACAAGAACGTTATTTCCTTTTTGTGTAACCATCTGAAGCTTCTGGATTTCGCTTACACCGTCATCCGGGAAGAATACAATAATTTTTGTTCCTTCTACATCGGCAAATCCTTCAAGAGCGGCTTTACCTGTATCACCCGATGTTGCAACAAGAGTAACAACCTCTTTATCAACACCTGTTTTTTTCATTGCGGTTGTAAGAAGATGCGGCAGAATTTGAAGTGCCATATCTTTGAACGCGCACGTAGGACCGTGCCACAGTTCAAGAATATATGCATCGTCTTTAAGACCATATAGCGGTGCAATTGATTCTGTTTCAAACTTTTCTTTGCTGTATGCATTTTCAACGCAATTTTCAATTTCTTCAGACGTAAAGTCTGATAAAAACAGGCTCAGCACGCCGCAGGCACGACCTTTGTAGTTCATTTCCGCAAGACGTTTGATATCGTCAATAGAAATCTGCGGTTTTTCTTTCGGAATAAAAAGTCCGCCATCCGGCGCAAGACCCGCAACAATTGCCTGTGCGCTTTTTACTTCAAGCTCGTTATTTCTTGTGCTCTGGTATATCATCAAAAATTCCTCCGTTTCGCTAAAAATGCGCGCCGCGGTTGCGCGGCACGCATACTCATAGACAAGCTGTTAATTAAAGATATTTTTTAACAAACTCCGGAGCTGCAGCAGTTTCAATGCTTGCAGTTACCGTTAAATCAACACCATGTTTGTCGCAAACTGCCGCAATAGCGTCAATAACATCACCTGCAGCTGCAAAATCATCATTTGTAACAGTTTTTGTAATACTGTCGATGAAGATATTTGAAATATCATAATTCTGAGAAATGATTCCGCAAACAAGTCCGTACAATGCTTCATAGGATTTAAGAGCAAATTCCTGTGTATCAACAAGACGAACCTTGTGATTTAAATCAAACATATGTCTTTTACTGTCGTTAATAAACACCAACTGACCTTTATCTATTTTTACAGCTTCGTTAACGCTTTCAATAAGTTTATTCGTCTTTCCGCTGCCTTTTGCACCAATGATAAATTTTACCATAATTCATACCTCCAAAATATATATTTGTGTGTATCTACATTTTATCATACTTTTGATAAAATATCAAGCTTTTTTTTGAAAATGTTTCCACAATTAAAAAAGCACAGCTTTCGCTATGCTTTTTTAATAAGTTCGCTCAGTTTTTCAAGTGCATCGTGCACACCGCCAACCTCGTCAATTATACCGTATTTTACAGCATCTTCCCCATACATAATAGTGCCTGTATCATTGGCAAGCTCCGATGTCGTAAACATCAGTTTATTCAGTGTTTTTTTATCCACTTTTGAATGTTCGGCAATAAAGTTCGTTACCCGTTCCTGAGTTTTCTGCAGATAATCAAATGTTTGCGGAACACTTATTACCGTTCCGTTCATTCTTATAGGATGCACCGTCATTGTTGCCGACGGTGCAATAAATGAATAGTTTGCTGATACGGCAAGAGGCACACCAATGCTGTGTCCTCCGCCTACAACAAGAGAAACGCTTGGCTTGCTCATCCCCGAAACAAGCTCTGCAATGGCAAGTCCCGCCTCCACATCGCCGCCCATCGTATTAAGAAGAATAATAAGTCCTTCAATGCTTAAATCTTCTTCAATTGCAAGAAGAAGCGGAATAATATGCTCATATTTGGTTGTCTTATTTTCGGACGGCATTACCATATGTCCTTCAATCTGTCCTATAATAGTCATGCAATATATATTGCCGTGTCTGCCGCTCATTCTTGTTACGCCAAGGTCTTTCACATTTTCCTTGTCCGCACTTTTTATATCTTCGTTTTTTTCTTCGCTCATATTTTCACCAACCTTGCAATAATAATTATATTATCTGCATCCATTGTTTATTTATTCGTCTTATACATTTTTTTACATTTTTTCCATAAAAAGTATGTTATACTAAAGTTATCACATCTATCCGGAGGAAAAAATGCCTGTTATTTATATAGACGTATTGTTTATAATAAACTTTTTAATAGATTTTATGCTTTTTTATATATCCGCCCGTCTGTCAGGAAAACGAATTCACAAACTGCGTTTTTTTCTTGCCTGCCTTGCAGGTGGTATATACAGTGTGTGTATTTTCTTTCCACGACTTTCTTTTTTTCAGTCGGCAGTAATAAAAACAGTTGTATCTGCGCTTCTTGTACTCATTGCATTCCGGCTCAAGAATTTCAAGGATTTTTTATTTGTTCTCGGCATTTTTTATGCCGTTAACTTTATTTTTGCAGGCGGCATAACCGCCGCCTTGTATTTCACGGATTTCGGTGCAAAAACAGATGTGCTTTTATCGGGCGGAAGTCTTTATATTGACCTGCCCATACTAAAGCTTCTTATCATTACGGCAATCATTACCGCAATTTTAAGATGGGGTATACATTATCTTCGCCAAAATTTACAAAAACGCGGGATAATAGCTAAACTTACTGTTTTTGAAAGCGGTAAGGCAGTTGAAATTTATGGTATTATCGACACGGGAAACAGCCTTTATTCACACGGACTTCCCGTTTGTGTTGTTCAGGTTTCGGCTATAGCCGCTATTCTTCCGAAAAATATTGCCAGCGCCATTGAAACCGGAAATATTTCAGGTGCAATCTCAGGAAGTAATGTAGCCTGGGCAGAAAAAATCCGGCTTGTTTCTTATAGTGCAATAGGCACAAAAAACGGTATTCTTATTGGCTTTGTGCCCGAAAAGGCAAGCGTAGAAACATCAGATAAACCGCGAGATATCCGCTGCGTTATTGCCGTTTATCCCGGCAAGCTCAAATATAGTGCAATTTTAAACCCCGATATCATTTATGGAAAGGATGACTTAAATGGACATTATAACATTTCTACAAAAGAAAGTAAGGCAAATTCTTGAATTTTTCTATCCGGAAGATTCAAGAGAAATTTTTTATATAAGCGGAAGTGATGTTCTTCCCCCACCACTTGAACCTACAGAAGAAGCCACTCTTATGTCACAGCTTAAAACCAATGACATTCAGGCACGAAATACCCTTATAGAACGAAACTTAAGACTTGTAGTTTACATAGCCAAAAAATTTGAAACCAGCGGAATCAATCTTGAAGATTTGATTTCCATAGGTACAATCGGTCTGATAAAAGCAATCAATACATTCAATCCCGATAAAAACATCAAGCTTGCCACCTACGCATCACGCTGTATAGAAAACGAAATCCTGATGCACCTGCGCAAAGTCAGTAATATACGCACCGAGGTTTCAATAGAAGAACCGCTTAACATCGACTGGGATGGTAACGAGCTTCTGCTTTGTGATATTCTCGGAACAGAAAACGATATTATCAGCCGTAACATAGAAGAAGAAACCGACCGCGAGCTTCTTCTCGGAGCAATAAGCAAACTTCCCGAGCGTGAACAGACAATAATGCAGCTGCGCTTTGGTCTTACACGTTATGGCGAAAAAACACAAAAAGAGGTTGCCGATATGCTGGGGATTTCCCAGTCATACATATCGCGTCTTGAAAAAAAGATACTTCAGCGGTTAAAAAAAGAAATAAGCAAGCTTTTGTAGGAGGCAATATGGAAATAATCGGATATAACCGAAGAAAAGCTGCTGCCTATGCACAAAAATGGGCATTTTCCAAAAATCCGGAATATTATTATTACCACGACCTTGGCGGTGACTGTACTAATTTCGTATCGCAATGCCTTTACGCCGGCAGCGGCATAATGAACTACACTCCCACTTATGGCTGGTATTATATAAATGCAAATAATAAAAGCCCGTCATGGACGGGCACAAAATATCTGCACCATTTTTTAGTGTCAAACAAAGGTCTTGCTATATTCGGTAAAGAAACCGACGCCGGCGAAATGATGCCGGGTGATGTTGTTCAGCTTGGTGACGAAAATATGCACTTTTATCATTCCGTAATTGTTGTAAAAACCGACGGTTTCCCCACCGAAAACACAATATACGTGGCATCCCATTCATTTGCCTCATATATGAAACGCCTTTCCGATTATGAATATAAAAACGTAAGGTTTATACATATACAAGGTGTCAGAATACCATAAAAAAACAGGCTGTGTTCAATGTGCATCACAGCCTGTTTTTTATTTATTTGCAATTAAAGATTTAGTTTGAAACTCTTGATGTTGTATCTTCCTGCAGTACCACATTGAACTGCTTTTTCTGTCCGTCACGCGATACCTCAATTTTTATTGTATCACCCGCAACATATTTATCCCTTATTTCATTTACTTCTTTTGCCGATTCAACAATTTTATCCTGAACAGCAACAATTATATCACCTTTCTGGATTCCTGCTTTTTCTGCCGCACCGCCTTTTGATACATCTGCAACATAAAGCCCCGCAGGCATATCATTTACAGCGGCAAGCTCGGACGAAATTTCACGAAGCGAAATTCCGATAAGCGGTCTGCCTTTTACATAACCGTTTGCAATAAGGTCTGCAATTATAGGTTTTGCCGTGTTTATCGGAATTGCAAATCCTATTCCTTCAACACCGCTGCCGGAAAACTTCATTGTGTTTATACCAACAACCTCGCCGTATCCATTTACAAGAGCACCGCCCGAATTACCCGGGTTTATTGCCGCATCGGTTTGAAGAAGAACCATGTTGGTACCGTCATCGGCCTGAATAGTTCTGTTAACTGCACTTATAACACCAACCGTTACCGTTCCGGCTAGCTCCTGTCCAAGCGGATTTCCTATTGCAACCGCAAGCTCACCCGCAGCGCATACAGAAGAATCACCAAGGGATGCAACCGTCAAATCATTTGCACTTATTTTAAGCACAGCCAGGTCGGTTTTTGCATCTGTTCCCACAAGAGTTGCGGAATATTCCTCACCGGTATTGAGTGTTACTGCAATACTTTTTGCATTTTCAATAACGTGATTATTTGTTACAACATATCCGTCACTGCTTATGATGATACCGCTGCCGCTGCCTTCCTGTTCATAAACCTGACCAAAGAAAGACATATACTGTGTAGATGTTGAAACCCCTACAACCGCAGGACCTACGTTTGTGGCAATATCAACAGTTGACATCGGTGCTTTTTCGCCATCAGTAAGCTGCTGAAATTTAAACGAAGTTTCCTGATCGCCAATTGAAAGTTTTCTTTCAATATTGGATACAGTCCCTTTTATTTCATCTTCATACAGAACATATCCCGTTGTTGCAACACTCGTCAGCATAACAGCCGCCATTACAACCATAAAGATATTTTTCATTCTGTTTTTCCTTTTTTCTTTTTTATTCTCCGTTGCTGTTTCAGTATAAAAATGCACAGTCGTTTGTTCTTTATTGTCTTCGTTTTCATCAAACCATTTATAATCATTATATTCAGACATATTTGTACCTCCGGTTTCTTCTTTTGCATTCATTATACTACTTAAATTTGACGAAATTATGAACAAGCTATTAAAATTTATTCATATTTAAGCACAAATTCATTATTTACAGCATCAACCATTATTTTATCCGCATCTGCAAGCGCACCGGTTATGATAAGCTTTGCAATTTCGTCCTCAATATGTTTCATAATGATTCTGCGCATCGGACGTGCACCGAATTTGCGTTTATAGCCTTTTTCCACAACAAGTGATTTTGCCTCATCTGTTATTTCTGCCATAATGCCTTTTTCCGAAAGACCTTTCACAAGGTCAGAAAGCATAAGCGAAACAATCTGCAAAAGTTCATCTTTTTCAAGATATTCAAATTCCACAATTTCATCAATTCTGTTGATAAATTCCGGGCGGAACATCTGGCTTAAAACCTTTTCATAACGGCCCACCCCGCTTTCGGATTCAAATCCCATATTACCTGCCGAAAGCTGCGAGCCTGCATTTGTTGTCATTACAATAATTGTATTTTCAAAATTGATTACTCTTCCCTGTGAATCGGTAATTCTGCCGTCGTCAAGCACCTGCAGGAATATGTTGAACACATCTTCGTGTGCTTTTTCAATTTCATCAAGAAGAATTACGGAATACGGATTTCTGCGTACTCGTTCGGTAAGCTGACCTGCTTCGTCATAGCCTACATATCCTGGAGGCGAACCGATAAGCTTTGAAACGGAATGTTTTTCCATATATTCCGACATATCCACACGGATAAGTGCATCTTCAGAACCAAACACGCACTCGGCAAGAGCTTTTACAAGCTCGGTTTTACCAACGCCTGTAGGACCCGCAAATATAAATGAAACAGGTTTGCGTTTAACTTCAATACCTGCACGTTTTCGGCGTACCGCGCGGGAAACCTCTTCAACCGCCTTATTCTGTCCGATAACACGCTTATGCAGATTTTCTTCCAGCTCGGAAAGCTTTTTGGAATCCACTTCCGTAAGCTTATGAACAGGAATTTTTGTCCACATTTCAATTACTTCTGCAATATCATCAACTGTTACGGGTTTTATTTTTTCACCGCCGTTAAGGCGCACTAATTCATCATTATACTGACATTCAAGCTTTTTAAGTTCTGCCGCTTTTTCATAATCCTCGGCATCTATTTCCTGACGCCTTTCTTCAAGTGCCTTTAACTTTTCATCAATAAGCTTTATATCAATAAGCACTCTGTTTTCAAGATTTACTTTTGATGCCGCTTCGTCAATTACGTCAATTGCCTTGTCGGGCAAAAATCTGTCCTGAATATATCTTTCGGAAAGAAGCACAGACGATTTTATTACCTCATCACTTATACTTACCTGATGATAATCCTCGTAATAATCTTTAATTCCCTTTAAAATTTCAATACTGTCCATAACCGACGGTTCGTCAACAAATACCGGCTGGAACCTGCGTTCAAGCGCAGGGTCTTTTTCGATTTTTCTGCGATATTCGTCAAGTGTTGTTGCACCGATTACCTGAATATCCCCTCTTGCAAGAGCAGGTTTCAGTATATTTGCCGCACTCATTGCGCCGCCTTCGGTATCGCCCGCACCGACAATATTATGAATTTCGTCAATAAAGAGTATTGCATTTCCGCGCACTTTCACTTCATCAATCAGTTTTTTAAGTCTTGCTTCAAACTGACCTCGGAACTGTGTTCCCGCAACAAGCGCCGCAAAATCCACAAGAAATACCTCATATCCGAAAAGCTTTGCGGGCACATCCTTTTCTTCTATACGAAGAGCAAGACCTTCCGCAATGGCAGTTTTACCAACACCCGGCTCACCAATTAAAACAGGATTGTTTTTGTTACGTCTGTTAAGCACACGGATTACACGTGCAATCTCGGTGTTTCTGCCGATAATCCTGTCAATTTCACCGTTTCTTGCCTTTTTTGTAAGGTTTACGCTGTATTCTTCAAGAAACTTCGGTTTATCCTTATTCTTCTTTTTTGAATCCTTTTTATCTTTCTGCTCAGACTGACCCACAGAAGCATCTTCCATACTGGTTTCGCCAAGCAGTTTTTCCATCATTTCTGTAGGATTCATATTTTCAAGCTCGCTCAAATCCATATCTCCCATATTTTCCATAAGAGCGCTCATTTCTTTTTCTATTTCTTCCGGGTCAAGACCCAGCTGTTGTATCATTTTATCGACCTGCGGAATCCCAAGCTCTCTTGCACAGGTAACACAAAGTGCCTGCGCAGGTGCCGATGGGTTATTTCCGTCGCCTAAAAATACTACTGCTATATTTTTTCCGCATCGTGAACAAAGCATACTTTTCCTCCAAGTTTTGATATAAAAATAGTATACCCCATTCACTAGAAAAAGTCAATAACGGTTATTTTTTAAGCGCTTTTTCAATTTCAATTGTTATAAGCGGAATAAGTGCAAGTCCCGATACCATAAACCACTGCAGTCTATTAAGCGGAACCACCCCGAATATATCGGCTAAAGGCGCTATTGCAATAACAAGCACCTGCATAAGAGCGCATACAACAAACGACCCCACCATGTATTTGTTACTGAAAAGTCCGATTTCAAAAACCGACCTGTCACTTCGTTCATTGAATGCATGCACAAGCTGTGACAGTCCCAGCGTTGCAAACGCCATTGTTCTGCCGGTTTCAAGACTTCCCATTATCCTTGTACCCACAAAAAATGCAAAAAGCGCAAGTCCGCCTATCATTATACCTTCCACACAAATACTGAATCCCGCACCATCTGCAAACAAGCTTTTTCGTCTGTTTATGGGTTTATTTTCCATTATTCTCTTATCCGGATTTTCAACCGCAAGCGAAATTGCAGGAAGTGAGTCTGTTACAAGATTAATCCACAAAAGCTGCACTGCAATAAGCGGCGTTTCCCACCCGAAAAGCATTGCAACGAATATGGTTATTATCTCGCCCACATTACTTGAAAGAAGAAAATGCGCCGCACGTTTTATGTTGGAATAAATGCCTCTGCCTTCCCGTACCGCTTCCACAATGGTACTGAAATTATCGTCCGTCAGCACCATATCAGCCGCGCCGCGCGCAACATCTGTTCCCGTTTTTCCCATAGCGCAACCGATATCCGCACTTTTAAGCGCAGGCGCATCGTTTACGCCATCGCCCGTCATTGCAACAACCTCGCCTTTTGCCTGAAACGCTTTTACGATACGCACCTTATGTTCCGGAGTTACCCTTGCAAAAACGCTGTATTTCTGTATATTCCGTGCAAGCTCGTCGTCGGACATCCCGTTTAATATTTTCCCCGTAACCGACAAATCTCCACTCTTAAAAATACCCGCTTCTTTCGCTATTGCAACAGCCGTCTGTTCATGGTCACCGGTTATCATAACCACCTTAATTCCCGCCCGTCTGCATAATTTTACCGCTTCGGCGGCATCGGGACGAAGCGGGTCAATCATTCCGCAAAGTCCTGTAAATGTAAGGTTTTGTTCCGGATTTTTCGGTATATCCGTAAAATCTCCATATGCACATGCAATCACCCGCAGTGCTTTTTTTGCCATTTTCTCTGCAGCTTCCATAACTTCTTCTTTTTCTGATTCCGAAATACTGCACGCCTCAAGCACCGCAAACGGCGCACCTTTTGTAATAACTCTGTATCCGCCGCCGATTTTATGTACGGTAGTCATAAGCTTTCTTTCAGAAGAAAACGGAATTTCCGTAATTCTCGGAAACGCCGTGTCAAGCCCCTCTTTATTAAGTCCGTATTCCACCGCCGATTTAAGAAGCGCCGTTTCTGTAGGTCCCGAACTGTTATTGCAAAGTGCGCAAAGCTCTGCCGTCTTTTTTCTGTCGCCGTAAATTTCCGTAACCGTCATTTTGTTCTGTGTAAGTGTTCCTGTTTTATCGCTGCATATTACACTTGCACTGCCGAGTGTTTCAACCGCCGGCAGCTTGCGGATAATGGCATTTTTCTTTGCCATTTTCTGTACACCAAGCGAAAGCATTACGGTTACTATTGCCGGAAGTCCCTCGGGAATTGCCGCAACGGCAAGACTTACCGAAGTCATAAACATATCAAAGGGAGGAATCTGTTTTAAAATCCCCATTAAAAAAATAATTCCGCATATTATAAGCGCGCCTATACCAAGAGTTTTTCCTGTTTTTGCAAGACGCTGCTGAAGCGGAGTTGCGGGCGTTTCTCCTTCAATAAGCATACCTGCAATCTTGCCGGTTTCTGTTTTCATACCCGTTTCCGTAACAACCGCCATACCTCTTCCGCCGGTTACAACAGTATTTGCAAAAACCATATTCCGCATATCGCCAATCGCAGGGTTTTTATCATATATTACAGCTTCTGATTTTTCCACATCCATTGATTCTCCCGTAAGGGAAGATTCGTCGGTTTTAAGTCCGCTTGCTGAAATAATTCTTGCATCCGCAGGAACAAAGTCGCCCGATTCAAGAAAAACTATATCCCCCGGAACAACGCGACAGCTTTCTATTGTCTGATGCTCGCCATTTCTAAGCACCTTTACCACAGGTGCCGATAACTTTTTAAGCGCTTCAAGGGCGTGTTCGGATTTGCTTTCCTGAACAACACCTATGGTTGCGTTTAAAACTACTATCAGAAGAATCATTGCCGGTTCAAAAAAATCGGCTTCGCCTGAAATTATCGAAAGCGCAAGTGAAACCATTGCCGCAATTATAAGAATTATCACCATATAATCGCAAAGCTGCAGTAAAAACCGTTTAAAAACGCTGACCCTCCGCGAGCTTTCAAGAACATTTTTCCCGTATTTCAAAAGACGCTCTTCCGCTTCTTTTCCGGTAAGTCCCGTATCGGCACCGGATAAAAGTTTTTTTATAACATCGTTTACGGACATATTATGCCACACATCTCATCTCTCCTTTGCTTATAAATATCATTACATTATATTTACAGGCAAAAAGAAAAAGACCACTCAAAATAAGTGGTCTATTATCTATACTTTATTGAACATTGCGTCTTTTTCTTGGTTCTTTTGTCAGTTTAAGGCTGCTGATTTTTTTGTCGCTTTCCTGTTTAAATTTTGAAAGCATATCTTCAAAAGACATATTTGTTTTATTGGAATTTGCCGACCAGTCAACCTCTGCCGGTCTGCAGGATTTTTTTCTTTCTTCTTCAAGAACTTTTTTTATGGAAAGGTTTATTTTACCCTTTTCTTCAAGAGACATAACCTTAACCCTTACGGTATCCCCTACTTTAACGTAATCGTTAATGTCCTGAACATAGTCAATGGAAATTTCCGAAATATGTACAAGTCCCGTTTCCCCGTTAACCTCTACAAATGCACCAAACGGTGCAATTCTTTTAACTTTGCCTTCCAAAGTTTCTCCCTGCTTAAGCGGCATACCCCAAATGCTCCTCCTTCAAGTACTATTCTTTAGTATCTACAAAAATTTTTTCGTTAGTTTTACAAAGCCCTAAGGTATCACGCGCAATTGATTCAACATATTCGTCTGTCCCTACAAGACTTTCCTGTTCGTTAATCTCCTGTTCGACCTGTTGCTGCTGGGCAAGGCTTTCATTATAATGGTCAAGCACCGCCTTATTGGCATCAATGGTTTTACTCTGACCTACCATCGTCACAGTGAAATATATTAAAAATGCGAAACTCAGTACAATAAGCACGAACTTGTTGCTTAAAATATTAAGAATTTTCATAAATAATACTCCATTTTAATATTAATTATATCTTCTTTAATAATATACTAAGTCTCTTTATTTTTTCAACGTTATTTTTACCAAAATTAAGAACTTTTTTTCGTGTATTTTGTGCAAGTTTTTTTACGGGTTTCAAAAGCCTTCTAAATACTTTAAATATTCTGTAAAAAGGCACTACAAAAATCTTAATACAGGTAATCAAAAGTTTTTTTATCAGTTTTACAAGTTTAAGCAAACCAGGATATATAACCCTGCTTAGCGTCGAAAGATAAAGTACAAGCCCAAGAATTACTCCAAGAAGTCCATACCACTCAATTTCTCCATTACACGAAATATGTAAAATGCAAAAGAAAACCACCGTTCCGGCAATCCAGAAAAAACCATCCGCAAAAAAAGTGGCAATCCGCCCGAAAGAAAAACCGCGGCGGATTGCAGCAAATAAGTTATATAAAACACCTATTGTCCCACCCGAAACTACACAGGCAAAAAACTGAATTGTCTGGGCATTTACATCTACCGGCATTATTCATTCCCCATCAGTTTTGAAAAAAATCCTTTTTTCTTTGATGCATTTTCATCAACATATGCCACAGAATCAAATTCTCCTTCAAGTATAACCTCTTTAGCTTCAAGGTCAAGCTTATTTAAGTGAATATCCGCTCCCTTAACCTCCAGAATTCCCATATTCGTATAAACGACAGCACCTCGCTCATCAAAGCTGTCAAGGTCTTCCACGCCAAGTACGGAAAGCTTTCTTCTGCTTTCAAGAATTATATTGTTTATCCCGTTTTTTTCTGCCATTTTTTGTCCCTCTTTCATTTTTCTTTTTAGTAATATATATTCGTACCAATTTGATTTATTCTATTGAAAAACTAATTTCCTTATGCTATAATTATGACCAGAGGTAGATAATTATGGAACATTTATCAAATCAGGTATGCCCTGCTCTTACATCGGCAGATTTTTTCCGTCCGGACGAAGATGTTTTTATTCATAAATGCACACAGTGTCCGGAATTTGTAGGAGTAATGCACAGCCACAAATTTATTGAAATTGTATATGTTATTTCGGGCAGAGCAACCCATCACGTAGGAAATAAAAGCTACGGCGTAAAAAAAGGCGACCTTATTGTCATCAATTTTGATACGCCGCACGCCTTTTGTGCAGATGATGACAGCGAGCCTTTTGATGCCTATGACCTGATGTTTACACCTGATTTTTTCAGCGCATCGGCAATCGGCGGCGGTGATTTTGAAACGCTTTCGTCATCGTTTTTGTTTTATTCGCTATTCCCCGGAAATAAACCGCTTGGTCCGGACCTTCGTTTATCCGAAAGAAGCTATGCCGAATTCGGCAGTATTTTTGATAAAATATATAACGAATATACCGCCTGCGAAAAAGGGCATATTGAACTTATCCGTTCATACACAATCGAGCTTATAATAAAAATGTTCCGCAAAATGGAAAAAGGCGAAAAACCCAAAATTTCCGCACGTCAGCAGGCACTTATTGACAGTGCACTCTCCTATCTGCGCGAGAATTTCAAAATGCAGATTACCGCAGAAGAGCTTGCCGGAAGAATATTTTTAAGTAAAGACTATTTCAGCAAGCTTTTCAAAAACGTAACCAATATGCCCGTATCGGCATTTTTACAGAAAATGCGTATTGAAGAAGCGTGTAAAATGCTTGTTTCAACAGACAGAACAATAAGTGATATTGCCGCCGACTGCGGTTTTAACGACATTAAGTTTTTCTATACTGTATTCAAAAAGCAGACAGGCACAACCCCTGCACAATATCGTGAAAACGCACAATAACAAAACCTCCCTTTGCACTGCAAAGGGAGTTCTTTTATATAATACAGTCAAAAAAGAATTTACGGTGTAAATCGGACATTTTTATCGGATTTCATTGACATTATAATACTCATACTATACAATTAACTTATCATTATTCCAAATGAGATGTAATCACATTATAAAAGGCGTTAAAACAAAATTTCCACTGCCGCCTCTTGATGATTCGGCATCGCTTAAGCTTTCGCATTTCCCGACGCTTATGCAGGATATTCTCTGTTCAAATCCTCGTATAACCAGATAAAATTTGTTCGTGCAAGAAACGCAGAAGATAAAGCTGCAAACCATTATTACAGCAGAAATAATTTAATGGAAAAAATTGTGAACTGAGATTATATTATCCGCCAACTTTCTGAATAAAAAGTAATTTTTGTGCCATACTAATTCCACCGAAATCAAGGAGGAATTAGTATGGCACTTACATCAAAAGAGCTGACAGGTCTTGAAGACCTTCTGACTCAGGAAGATATTATAATCAAAAAATATCAGAGCTACGCCTCTTTATGCAGCGACAGCGCAATCAAAGAAAAGTTTGATTTTCTTGTATCAAAACATTCGCAGGTTTATTCCTGCCTGCTTTCACAGTTGCAATAGGAGGTATATATGAACTTAAAAATGGATGAACAGTATTTTTTAACCGATGCACTCACATCGGAAAAGAATATTTCGGGACTTTATAACACATTTGCAAGCGAATGTGTAAATGCAAATCTCAAAAAGACATTTCTTGATATTTTAAAGGATAATCACGCCCTGCAGACTTATATTTTCAATGAACTCACAAACCGCGGATGGTATTCCGTTGTGCAGGCGGAGGATAATAAAATATCACAGGCGAGAACAAAGTTTGAGAATAAATTATCGTAAAAAAATCGGGCTAAAAGCCCGATTTTTTTATAAACATAACAAGGTTCCCGAGACCCAACTGCAATCTTTGATTGCGCTAACGGGCGGGGTTCTTATTTATCAAGTTTAAACATTGAGTATCCGTTAATCTGCGGAAGTGTTACTGTTGTGCGTCCGTTTTCTGCTTTAAACTCTACCGGAGTTTCTGACGGAAGAAGAACTGCATTTTTGTATTCCCCTTTAACAGAAACTGTATGTCCTGCAGGAATCTCTGTGTGCTCTTCAATTATACCAATATTTCCCCGGTGTTCCGGGAATGTGGTTTTAACGTGAAGAAGTGCAAATCCTGTTTTTTCCTGTTTTATTCCTCCTCAAACGAATTTACCTACATTATATCCAAAAAAATCAAATGTCAATAGAATCATACTACTTTTATGTTTTAAGGAATTTTGTTATACTTTTTTGGTTTTTCCCGCAAAAAACCAAACCCTGACCGTACGTTTATTTTACTGCAAGCGATGCATTTTTATAACTGTCATCGTCTGTAACTTCCTTAATAATTTTTATAAATTCCGGAAATAAAATTTCTTCATTTTCACTACAAAGTTCAACTTCAAGAATTGCTTTATCGTTCCAGAACGGATATATATCAATTTCAAAATACTTATTTTTATATGTAAGGCAGTATCTTGTCTTTTGAATTTGTTTTTTTGATTCATCCGCATCTATAAGAAGCTCATGATATTCATCCTTAGAAATTCGTGTTTCCGTTTCAATTCGTTTCATACCGTCAAGCTTCTTCTTGATTGTCTTAAAATAAGTATAACCTCCATCTTCTCCCCTTTGACGAACCCTTATTTCGTTATTATTTTCTGCATTAAGATACGTCTGAATAATTTCAACCTTTTTGCAGGCAGGACTATTTTCAAGTATATGAATATCCGGGTATTCAATTAAAAATTTTCTTTCTGTTTCAATCTCTCCTAAAAACGCCGAAATTTCATCAATAAGGCGTTTCATTTTATCTTCAAACCCCTGCGCATTATCTATAACCCGAAAATGCGGATGCCCCGTCCACGCAGACATGAGCCTGTCATCCAGCGCTGTTGCTTCTTCCACCGTTTCCGTTCGCGCCTGATTGTTGCTGAGTGTATAGAATTCTTCCGCACCTTTAGCTGCAGTTGCCAGATGAAACACCGCGCCATAGCTATCCCGCATTTCTGTTTCATTAAGATTTAATCTTAAAAATGCCATATTAAACTCATTCTCCGGCATATATGCTTTGTTGTCCATTATCCCTCTGTCACAGACGATAAGAACCTTATTGGCGCCGAGCATTTTTTCTGCCGCTTCCTCAAAAACCTTTTCTTTATATATCTGCAGTTTCATCTGACAAAGCTGATAATCAAACCCTGTGTCAAGTGTCCATGGTGCAACGCCGTTTGAAATAAGCTCTGTAGCCGTTTCCGGAACAAATATTACCGCATATCCTCTCCCGGCAAATGCATCTTTAATCCAGCTCATAGCTGTTGTTTTTCCGGCACACGGCCCTCCGGTAATAACAATTTTCGTAATCTGTTTTTTATTCATGTATTCTACTTCCTTATTGCTATATCTTTCATAAATCGTATCATAAAGCTCAAAAAAAGTCAATAAAACAAGCGGCATAACCAAAAGTTACACCGCTTATCACATTTAAAGATTTTCAAGTTTTTCTTTAAGTATTTCAACTGTTTTTAATCCTATATCCATAACACAGTTTGAGTTTATAAAAACGCCTTTTATTTCACCCTTTTCAAGAAGGTCAAACACCTTATCAAGATAGGTTTTAAACTCCTTTTCGTCAAGTTCTTTGCCGTTTTTATAATCCCACAGGTTAACGCCTATACATAAGCCTTTTGCCTTATCCGGATTATCTGTCCACAAAACCGTATTATCCCCTTGTGCATCCGTTTCTGTAAATGTCCATTTCGGAATTTCGCCAAGGATTTCTTCATAGTTTCCGCCCGTTACAAGCGCACCAACAATATTATCATAATATTTTGACACCCTTGCAATTTCGTATGCCGATTCCTCATCCTCTACCGACCATATAATACGGTCAAGGAAGGTAATGGATTCAAGTGTGTAATCATACGGTTTTTTCGGATATCCGTGTATGGTAATATAACAAAGATTTGAAAGGCCTAAATAATATACCGCTTCCGCCGGTGTCATTCTGTTATCACCGGGAAGCTTAAACTCATCCCCGTAATGCTCAGCCCCCGGCATCTTCCCACAAAGCCATATTTTATCCTTTAAACTCATACTATATTTCCTCGTCGCCGTGTTCAGCAATCCACTGTTTTGTGTAGCTAACCGCCTCAAGTCCGATATCAGCAATACAGTTTGAACAGAAAATTATTCCTTCAATCTCCCCTGATTTCAACCATTTATAGTACAAATCAAGCTGATATTTCATAAGGCTTATTGGCATGTGGCGTTTTCCTCGATAGTCCCACATGTAGCATCCGCAGTATATAGGTTTGTCGCCTGTTAAGGTTTTGAGCTTTTCAAAATTCTTTTCAAGATCCGGCAGGAACTTTCCGTTTATTGTCCAGAATGTAATTACATCACATTCATTAATATATGGCTTCCTGTTTTCATACAGTTCCTTATTGTATATTACTGCCCACAGTTCCAACGGTCTGTTTCCTGCTGTGCGAAGAAACTCTCTTGTTTCTGCAACAGCTGACGGTGGCTGTTTTTCGAGGCTTGCATCAGTAAAAAAGTCGTCAAGAATTGCAGCTTTTATATTCGGATGGTCGTTTGCAACCTTTATGACTCCGTCTCTGATTTCCTTATCCAAAACGGACATTCCCCACACAACATTATCAAACCCATCAAGCACCATTGCTTCCTGTTCATAAGGGGGCTGTGGCCATCCGCCCATCATTACACGGCATACATTGGGAATTCCAAAATATCTTGCTCCTTCGGCAGGGGTCATCCTGCTTGTTCCCGGAAGTCCGTACACATCCCAAACATGATGAAGTCCCGGAGTTTGTCCCCACAGCCATAGTTTATCTCTTAATTTCATATTGACTTCCCCCTCAAATTTCTTCGTCTCCGTGTTCGCACATCCACTTTTTTGCCTCGAATGCCGCCTGCAATTTTATATCTGCAAGGGTATTTGAATAAAGAGCAATGCCGCTAATTCTGCCTTCTTTTAACCATGTATAATACTTATCGAGCATATCTTTTAATGCAAACGGCGACATCACTTGTTTATCTCTGAAATTCCAAAAACAGCAGCCCCAAACGAGCTTTTTGCCCTCACCGCCGAATTTATTAATCACATTCATATAATGCTCAAGATTGACAATTTCTGCTGGATAAGTACAGAACGTACAAAGCACATCCGGAATTCCGATATAGTTTTGTGTTCTTTTGCCTATTCTTTCGGCATCAAGCTGCATCCAAAGTTCAAAATCTTCCCCCAGTGCCGTTTTAAGCTTTGTTTTAACATCTTTATACACCTGTGGGTCTGTTGCACACATTACTTCAAGCTGGGCATCATTTTCAATAATTGCACCTTTAATATTGGGATGGTATTTTGCAATTCTTATTACCTCATCCACTGTTTCCGGGCGGTGCGGATCTATAAACCATACCACATTTTGAAGGCAGTCAAATTTTTCCGCTTCACAATCAAACGGAGGTTTCGGAAATCCAAACCGCTGAGCACGAATGAGGTTTTCTGTACCAAAATACATAGCTCCTTCAAGAGGGGTCATTCTGTTGAATCCGAGAAGAGCATTCTCTCCGCCGAAATGGTCAGCTCCCGGTTCCAGCCCCCAGAGCCATATTTTTTCCCTAAGTTTCATTGTTGCTCCCCCTTTAATTAGAGTTCAAATACCTCTCTCGGATAGTTTGTAAGATTTTCTACGCCATCTTTTGTTACACGTACAACGTCTTCCATTCTAAGACCGATTTTCTTGTCGTTATTTCCAAGGAAAATATCAACACAGAAGGACATATTTTCCTGAAGAATCCATGTTGAACCGCTTTCAATCCACGGAGCTTCGCCTTCCATCTGACCGTTACCGTGGCAAGGTCCGTAAAGGAGCCAGTTTTTATATCCTATTCTTTCCATTTCATTTTCGTATGCAGCTGCAACGTCGCCTGCACATACGCCTGCTTTAAGAGTTTCGCAAACAATTTTCTGTCCTGCATAACCTGCCGCAATAAGAGATTTCTGTTCTTCAGTAGCTTTGCCGAAAATTACGGGACGACCGATTGTGGATGCATAACCTGCAACTCTTGCACCAATCTGGAGGAATGTCATATCGCCCGGCTGAATAATTTTATGACGCGGACGGCTGATTGCCTGGTTACTGCCTTCACCTGTGAGAACCCAAAGCGGATAACTTTCACGTTCAGCACCAAGTTCGTGCATTTTACCAAGTGCAAGACCTGCCACCTGGCATTCTGTCATACCCGGTTTGATATTTGCAAGAACAAAATCAAATGTTTCTCTTGTAATTCTTGCCGCTTCACGCATACAAGCAAGTTCCGGTTCTGTTTTAATCATACGGAGTCTTGCCATAACATCGTCAGCTTTAAGAATTTCAATATTGCCATATTCTTTAAGGCTTGACGCAAGGTCTGTATATACGCCGATTGTCATAAGCGGAAGACCTGCAACACCGAATTTTGTAATTTTACGTCCGCCCATTACTTCGTCAAAAACGGAGTTAAATGTTGAAAGCGGTTTGCCCGGATATTCCGGTTCGGAAGATTCTCTGAATGCTTTTAAAAGTCTGATTTCAGGAATTACGGAACGGTCAGCCGCATATGTATAACTTTCCGGTCCGATAAGGAGCATCGGCTCGCCTTCTACAGGAACGATTACACCTGCAGTTTCAAAGCTCGGCCAGTAATCGGAAAGGTAGCGTACGTACTGCGGTTCAGCTTCGTTACCATATGCAAGGATTGCATCAAATCCGTCCTTTTTCATTTCTGCCTGAAGTCTTGTTATTCTTGCTTTAAATTCACTAAGTGGTATTGTTACGCCCATTTTAATATCCTCCTTAATCTAAGAAATCTGCAGGATTTGTTATCAACATCTTATCAATGTCATCCTGAGAAATGCCATATTCTTTCATCATAGGTACTATGTTTACAAGGATGTGGTCAAATCCCCATCCGCCGTATTTATGAAGTAAGTTTTTAAGACAAACGTCACAGCTTAATACAAGCTGGTCGCCGTATCCGCAGTCAATAAGCTCTTTAAGAGTTTCAACGCGGTAAACGTCCGTTACAAAGTTTCCGTAACCCTTGTTTCTTACTTCCTGATTTACAAAATATTCTTTACCGAAGTTGTCATATTCAATGTATACACCAAGGTCAAGAACCTCTTTCATATAGTCCATTCGACATTCAACGTCAACGTGGCAGATACATATTTTTTCTTTCGGCACGCCCATTTCAAGAGCGATTTTTGCGGCTCTTACACCAAGCGGCACCCACGGATTTATATGTATCAAAAGTCCAAGTCCTGTTTTAAGCTGTGCAATACAAGCGGCACGAAGAATTTTTTCTTCCATATCGCTGAAGTTTTCGCCAATACCGATTTCGCCTATTACCCCTGCTTTAATATCCGTACCGTTAATACCTACTTCAATTTCTTCAATAATTGTTTCGGCAATTTCTTCGGCACTCATTGTATCAAGCTCCGGCGGAAGCATTGACCCAACATAATAACCCGCACCGGCAATAATGTTAAGTCCCGTATCCTTTGCAAGCTTTTTAAGTCTTTCCGGGTCTTTACCGATACCTGTAGTTGTTGCATCAACAACAGTTCTTCCCCCTGCGTTTTTAAACTGCATAATTTCATCAAGCTGGGTTTCATAATCATCCATAAGAAGATTATCGCGAAGAGCATACGGGTCGCGGCTTAAGATACCAAGTTTATCCATTGTAACCGGCGCATTGTACGGGTCATCGCATCCTCTTACCGGACGGTCAGTATAAAATCCTCTTAAATCGATAAAAGTATGTTCGTGGGGAGTTATAATTCCCAAATCCTTTTTCTCTACTTTTCCGAGAACAGTTTCCACTGCCATCTGAAAATACACTCCTTTCAGTATATAATATTAATTTTATTATTACATACATTATAGCATAAGTCATTGGTTTTTTGCGATATTTTTTTGGTGAATTTCGACTTTTTGGTAAGTCCCTACAAAATCACTTGCAAAAATATGTCAAATGTGCTACTATATATTTAAAGAAAGGATGACAGAAAATGATAAGTAACAGACTTTCCGCACTGCGAAGAAAAATGGCAAACGAAAACCTTAATGGCATGATTGTTTCCGACCGCACAAATGTCTTTTATTTAAGCGGCTTCTCCGGTTCCGCCGGTGACCTTCTCATCACGCTTGATGCGGCATATATAATCTGTGACTTCCGCTATCTTCAGCAGGCAGCAGAAGAGTGTCCCCTTTATACAATCAGAGACATAAAAGACGGAATTTATAATATAATAAACGATATAATAATGAAACACGGCATTTCGCGTCTTGGCATTGAAGACAGGGTTATTTCAAACGCAGTATATTCCGCTATGAAACGCAATATCAAGGGTGCCGAACTTGTCGGCATAGCGGGCCTTGTTTCATCCCTTAAAATCATTAAAGATGACAATGAAATTGCAAACCTTACAAAAGCCGCCGAGCTTGCTGTAGGGGCATTTCATAACGTACTTGATAAAATCCGTCCCGGAGTGGCGGAATATGAAATTGCCGCCGAGCTTGAATATTATATGCGCAAAAATGGCGCAAGCGGCACATCGTTTGAATCGATTGTTGCATCGGGTGCAAACTCTGCAAAACCGCACGGCACCGCTTCCGAAAAGAAAATTGAAATAGGCGATTTTGTTGTTATGGATTTCGGATGTCTGTATAACGGTTATTGCAGTGATATAACAAGAACCGTTGCTGTCGGCAATATAACAAACGAACAGCGCCGCGTGTATAATGCAGTGCATTTTACACAGCTTAAAATGCTGAGTATCGTTGCACCTGGAAAATTGTGCAGTGAAATTGACGGTATATCCCGAAACCTTCTTGACGGATTCGGATACAAAGAATTTTTCGGTCATTCGCTTGGCCACGGCGTAGGTACCGAAGTACACGAAGCGCCCACACTCGGCCCGAAAGGAACAGACATTCTTCAGTCCGGTATGATTGTTACGGTTGAACCCGGTGTTTATTTCGATAATTTCTTCGGTGTCCGCATTGAAGATACTGTTTTAGTTACGGAAAACGGCGTGAAAATCCTTTGCGAAGCACCAAAAGAGCTAATAATTTTATAAATATATAAAAAACACTTGAACTTTATGGAAAAATAGTGTAAAATATAAAGTAATAATAACTTACGGAGGTTACTTAAGATGATATCAGCAGGTGATTTTAGAAATGGAATTACATTTGAACTGGACGGAAACGTGTTCCAGATTATTCAGTTCCAACACGTTAAACCGGGTAAAGGGGCAGCGTTTGTAAGAACAAAAATTAAAAACGTTATAACAGGCGGGGTTATTGAAAAAACTTTCAACCCTACAGATAAAATGCCGAAAGCGCATATCGAACGTAAAGATATGGAATACTTATATAACGACGGTGAACTTTACTACTTTATGGATACTGAAACATACGAACAGCTTCCACTTGACACAAATATTCTTGAAGCTGCTCTTCCGTTCCTTAAAGAAAATATGACAGTTAAAGTTCTTTCCTATAAAGGAAGCGTATTTGGTGTTGAACCGCCGAACTTTGTTGAACTTGAAGTTACAGAAACAGAACCGGGCTTCAAAGGTGATACAGCTACAGGCGCAACAAAACCGGCTACTGTTGAAACTGGTGCAACTGTTTACGTTCCGCTTTTCGTTGAAATCGGTAACAAAATCAGAATTGACACACGTACAGGCGAATATATGGAAAGAGTATAATTTAATAAAGGAGTGTTTTATATGTCTTACCTTACTGAAAGAGCTTCTTATATTCAGGGTCTTGCAGACGGCCTGAAAATTAACGAAGATACCAACGAAGGAAAACTTCTTCTTGCAATGCTTGATCTTATTGACGAAATGGCATGTGAGCTTGATGACCTTGACGAAAGACAGACAGACGTTGAAGAACTTCTTGACGAGCTCACAGAAGATTTCGATGATGAAGATGATGACGATATGGAATATTACGAAATTACATGTGAAAAATGCGGCAACAAAATCTATCTTGATGAAGATTTGCTTGACAGCGATGAAGATATTTATTGCCAGGTTTGCGGCGAAAAAATCGAAATCGAATTTGATTACGATTGTGATTGCGATTGCGGTTGCCACGACCACGAATAATTTTAAAACAAAAAAGCGGCAAATGCCGCTTTTTTTATAGGAGAATT
>JAZRHB010000055.1:0-19595 GCA_045644605.1 Clostridia bacterium | reverse complement strand
TTATTCCGCACTTATCAAACAGTTCCCGGATGTAGCTGAAGGACTTCTTGATCAGGCTGCTGAACAGGCTGCAGACAGACTTGCATACTACAAAAAAATGGCTGAAAACTAATTGAAGCTAAACATAAAGAGCCGCTTTATAGCGGCTCTTTTTTTACATTAAATATAAAAATAAAGGCTTACCAATATGGCAAGCCTTTTTATTATTATAAACAGAATTATTTTGTTATTGTATTTATGAACGCTGCGGTTCTTTCGTTTTTTGGGTTTTCAAACAGTTCTTTTGCGCTGCCCTGTTCTGCAATAACACCTTCGTCCATGAAAATAACCTTATCCGAAACTTCTCTTGCGAAGTTCATCTCATGAGTTACTATAATCATAGTTGTATCATGCTCGGCAAGCTGTTTTATTACCTTAAGCACTTCGCCCGTAAGCTCGGGGTCAAGTGCCGATGTAGGTTCGTCAAAGCAGAGGATGTCCGGAGAAAGAGCAAGCGCTCTTGCAATTGCAACACGCTGCTGCTGACCGCCCGAAAGCTCGCACGGATAACTTGCAAGCTTATCAGAAAGACCCACTTTTTCAAGAAGTTCAAGTGCGTGCTTTTCAATATTTTCCGGTGTATCCGTTTTAAGAAGCATCGGTGCAAGCGTAATGTTTTTAAGTACATTATACTGCGGGAAAAGATTGAACGACTGGAACACAAGTCCAAAATGCAGGCGCATTTCACGTATGTACTGTTCGCTCATTTTCGCTTTTTCTGCACCGTCGTAAATAACCTTGTCATTTATGGCAATTGTACCGTTTTCTGCAAACTCAAGGAAATTAAGACAGCGAAGAAGCGTTGTTTTTCCGCTTCCGGATGAACCGATAATTGAAAGTACATCGCCTTTTTCAATTGAAAAGTCTATCCCTTTTAGAACTTCGGTTTTGCCAAAGCTTTTAACTAAATTTTTTACTTCTAATATAGGCATGCTATCTCTCCTTACACTTTATAATACGACAGTTTCTTTTCGAAATATCCGAAAACAAGTGTCAGAATGCCAACAAAGGCAAGGTAGAATACCGCCGTGTAGAAAAGTGGCCACATAAGACCGTATCCTGCAAAGTTCTGTGCTGCCTGAATTACTTCCACTATCATTATAACACGTGCCAGTGCCGTATCTTTAACAAGTGTTATTACCTCGTTTGACATTGGTGCAAGAATTCTTTTTACAACCTGCATAAGTATGATTTTAAAGAAAATCTGCGACTTCGTCATACCAAGTACTTGTCCCGCTTCATACTGACCTTTTGCAATACTTTCTATACCGCCGCGGTATATTTCTGAAAAATAGCAGGCATAGTTTATTACAAACGCCGCTACGACAGATGCAAAACGCGATAGCACAGGTGTACCGAACAAAAAGCCCGGAACATAAAAGAATATTATTACCTGAAGCATAAGCGGAACACCGCGGATAATCCACACGAAAGTTTTAACCAGATATGCAAGAGGTTTGAATTTTGACATAGAACCAAATGATATTACCAAACCTAAAGGAAGCGCTAACACAAGTGTTAGCGCAAATATCAGGCATGTGTATTTAAGTCCGCCAATCAGGCTTAAAGTTACTTCCCAAAATCCCATTATTATTTTCCTTATTATTCAATAGTTTCTGTTACTTTAAGAACGTTTTCGAAACCGTATTTTTTAGCAAGGTTCATAAGTGTACCATCAGCATCAAGTTCTTTGATAGCTACATTTACTTTAGATGTAAGTTCGCTGCCTTTTTTGAAACCAACTGCATAAATTTCGGAATCAAGTTCAATTGCTTCTACGATTGCAAGGTCTGCATAGTCGCCTTTGCCACAGATGTTCTGTGCAAGAAGGATATCAACTACGATAAAGTCAACTGCACCGGATTTAACTTCTGTGAATGCGTTAATCTGTGCTGTTGTAGAGAAGATTTTATCTTTATCTGTAACAGATTCTGCATATGATGCACCTGCACTTCCGCCTTCAACACAAGCTGTTTTACCTTTAAGGTCTGCTTCTGTTTTGAAAGCATCAACGTTTGCTGCTTTTGTTACGATACACTGCTGGTTAAGCATATATCCGTATGAGAAATCAACAAGGTCAGAACGTTTGATTCCGTCGTCAGAAGAGTTTGCTGTAAAACCGTTCCATACGCAATCAATAGCGCCTGAATTAAGTTCGTTGTATTTCTGTCCCCAGTCAATAATCTGGAATTCAACATCCATACCAAGCTTTTTACCTACTGCCTGCGCAAATTCTGTTTCAAAACCTGTCCAGTTACCGTCTGCATCCTGTTCATTCATGTTTTCAAAAATTGTTACACCACATGTAAGAACATTGTCTTCTTTTGCTGCGTTGTTTGCACAACCTGTCATTACCGCAACCATCATAAGAGCTGCAAGAACAATTGCTAATACTTTTTTCATTTTTCATTTCCCCTTTTATGTTAATTATTTTTAGGTTCCCATATTTTGTTACCGTATATATCGGTATAAAAATACATTTTTGCATCGGTATATATTTTTACGCACGCATTATCAAGAATTTCAATTTTCTTATATTCTGCAGGCGTAATCTTTACCCCGTCTTCCCTTATAAGGCCGAATTTCCCCTGTTCGGAATATGCGGCAACACCAAATTTAAAATTGCCAAGCGATTCATAAACCGGTGAAATTACCACCGACCCGTCTATATTCATATATCCGAATTTGCCACCGCTTTTAAATACCGTACGGTTACCCGATATATCCGAAATAAATTCATGTTTCGGTTTTACGACATACTCCCCGTCGGCATTTACAATGCCATACTGTCCGTCTTTTACAACCACTGCATAGCCGCCACTGAATTTCCCCGGAGCACTGTTCATATACGGTCCGAAATCCTCTTTAGTTACAAGATTACCCTTTTCATCTATGATATTCCATAAATCACCGGTTTTTACAAACGTACGGTTTTCGTAAAATGCCATACCATAGTCGTAATTGTTATCAATAACGACATTTCCGGCCTTATCAATATAATATGATTTACCGGCACTTCCGTCGGCATTTATTTCCGTAACAAGACAAAGTCCGCTTTTAAACGTATGTCTGCCGCTGGAGTGATAAACATTAGGAATAATAAGCTCGCCTTTTGTGTTTATAAACCCTATTTTACCGTCTTTTGAAACGGCTGCAAGCCCTTCGGAAAAATCGTATGCCATATCATACACGGCTTCAATTTTTTCGCCGGTTTTTATGTTTATAAACCCGCTTTTATTATCACGTTTATAGATAACAAAATCTTCGCTTACATTAGATGAAATTGTTTCTTCGGTAATAAACACAAAATTAAGACTGTTATTCAAAAAGCCCTGTTTGTTACCGATTTGTGCATAATACAGTCCGTAATTTGCAGGCGAAGCAATATCGTAAATATTGTTTTTGAAAACAGCACCCGATTGATTGGCAAATCCATACCCGCCGTCAACATGCACTATAAGCAGTTCGTGCGGTGTGTTTATATTATCACTGTATGTAATGTCCGGATTTGCTGTAACCGCACGGGTTTGTGCCTGTTTATACCCTACGTACTCCAAAACACCATAAACGATTATTCCTACTGCACAAATTACCGCAAGCAGTATTGCCAGAATTTTTATATATCTCTGATTCATAATTTCCCCCTCAATACTAACCTGGTTATCGGTCCTTTTTCGGGATACAAAAATTGTGATACAATAAATTTTAACATATATATATAATATTGTCAAGTTTTTATCCCAAATTTTGAATTTTTATGCAATAAAAATGCGGAGTATGAATAATTTCAACTCCGCATAATTTTAATACAGAAAATATTCTCCACTTTCGTCTATGACAGCACAAAGAGCACGAAACTTTTTTTCATTCAATTCCACTGTGTGTGAATATTCTTCTAGCTCTCCAAAAAGATTTTCTTCATCCGAAATCTGCATAATGGCAATGGAAATATGTATCCCCTCATCCTTTTTTACACCCAGTACATAATGCCCCCTTTGGTTTATGGCATTTTTTACATTTTCCAATGATAAAACATACATTATTATTGAATATTTATACACAGAATAATATCCGTTTATCCTTTTCCATCTGAATCCGCCGCCAAAATAGGTTTCTGCATTAAGTGTCTTCGGGAAAAATTCCGAAGCTGTTTTCTCGGGATAAAGCAGCTTTTCCGCCGTTTTCTTCACGTTTTCCGCTCCTCCCCAGAACTCTATATTTTCTCCCCTTGTTATTATAACTCCTGTCATATTTTCCGGTTTTCTGCAAGCAAATTTTCGTCTGCCGCCTGCCATTTTCCCTATGGAATATAAATTTTCGCTGTTCAGGACATACACTTCGAAAAGCTCATTTTCTTCAAGCGGCTTATAGTTTTTTATGTCCACATCGGCAAACCCTTTTTCAAACTTGACAACTCCGCCTGCACCGCTATTCGTATTCAGTATATAGCATTTTTTATTCATATTTCACATCCTTAGCTGTAGTACCTTGCAATTCCGTTAAATATTGCTCCGGCAAGCTTGTTCTGATATTCCTCTGTTTTAAGGCGCGACAAATCCTTTTCATTGGACAAAAATCCACATTCCACAACCACAGACGGAATATTTGTTTCGCTTAATATGAATATATTTTTCGACCCGTCTTTTGCCACTCTTGTATTGTCAGGGTCTTCCTTGCACACTTCACTCTGAATATAGTCTGCCAGCTGTTTTGAACCGGTTGAACCGGAATAGAACACCTGCGTACCGAAATACTGCGGGTCGGAAAATGTGTTCATATGTATACTCACGAATGCCTCAACGTCATATTCTTCAATCATCCTTTTTCTGTTGGCAAGGTCGGCAACCTTACGTTCCCTTTTCGCATCATCCTCCGGCGTGCTTAAGGATATGTCCTCCGCTCTTGTCATAAATACCGTACATCCGCTTTGTTCAAGAAGTTTCTGAAGTTTTAGCGCAACTTCAAGATTAAGGTCTTTTTCAGCAGTATTGTCCGTACCGATTGCACCTCCGTCGGGTCCGCCGTGTCCGGCATCAATAATGATAACCCTGTTTGTTACCGGCAGTGCCGACGCCGTGTCCGTTTCGCCACCGGCTATCGAAATCATAGCTATTGCAGTCAGAGCAAATGCCGCCACAAGTGCCACCATTTTCCTTTTTATAACAATTACCATACCACAAATTCCTTTCAAATTTTGCAAATAGGATATTAAATTTTATTCCGCAAATACGCCCGATATGCCCTGTTTGCGCTTTTTTACAATTATTTTACATTTTTGTTACAAAAACCTTGACATACACAAGATATTGTGGTACAATATTTTTATAAAGACAAGATGTAGGTAGGAGTTGGTTCCAATGGGTCACAAGTTAGAGTGCATTCGTGAAAGTCTTGAAAAGGAGATTGGTAACAAAGTTCGTGTAACAACCAAAGAGGGCCGCAAGAAAATTGTTGTCCGTCGCGGTGTTATCGAAAAGACATACCCAAGCCTGTTCGTTGTTCGTTTTGAAAACAGAGCTGACAGCGAAGATTGTCGTACTTCATTCAGTTACATAGACGTACTTACACATAATATCGAACTTGCAATTTACAAACCAACAACAGCTTAAGCTGAGTGAAATCGACTTAACAACGAAGCGCCTGGCCGTGTGCATTTCTGCGCACGGCTTTACTTTATTTTTCAGGAGATGACAACATGGTTTCTACAGTTAAAAGTCTTGGAATATGGGGAATTGACGGATATATAATTGACGTGGAATGCAGCGTTTTACCGGGAATGCCGTCTTTTGACATTGTAGGACTTCCCGATACTGCGGTTAAAGAATCCAAAGAACGCGTAATGTCCGCTATAAAATATATGGGATTTGATTTTCCGCTCGGTAAAGTAACCATAAACCTTGCGCCGGGCAATATCAAAAAAGAGGGGTCCGGTTTTGACCTGCCTATAGCACTTGCTATTCTTATTGCATCCGAACGTATAAAAGTGCAGAACATTTCAGATACCGTTTTTGTAGGTGAGCTTTCATTAAAAGCCGAGCTTCGCCCTGTAAACGGTGTTCTGCCAATGGTTATAGGAGCAAGGAAAGGTGGATTTGAAAATGTTGTTCTTCCGATCAAAAACGCAAAAGAAGCGTGCGTTGTAAAGGATATGAACATTTTTGAAGCTCCCACTTTTTATGATGTTATTGCGCATATAAGCGGTCAAAAGGATTTGAATAAAATCATCGCTACCGAAGACATATTTTCTACAGATAATATCTACAACTGTGATTTTGCAGATGTTAAGGGTCAGGAAACCGTAAAGCGCGGTCTTGAAATTGCGGCAGCAGGCGGACATAACTGCCTGATGATAGGTACGCCCGGTTCAGGAAAATCAATGCTTGCAAGCAGGATTCCTACCATTCTCCCCGACCTTACATTTGAAGAAGCCCTTGAAGTTACAAAAATACATTCAATTGCAGGACTTTTAAATGAACAGCAATCGTTTATAAATACACGTCCGTTCCGCACTCCGCATCATTCCACATCAACAATAAGTCTTGCGGGCGGCGGCAGAGTACCCAAACCCGGCGAAGTCAGTCTTGCACATAACGGTGTTCTGTTTCTTGACGAGTTTCCGGAATTTAATAAATCGGCACTTGAAATTCTTCGTCAGCCTATTGAGGACAGAAATGTTACTATTTCAAGAGTTAATGCAACAATAACATATCCGTCGGATTTTATGCTGATTGCCGCAATGAACCCCTGTCCGTGCGGATATTTTGGCGATAAAAACCACCACTGCACCTGCACAACGGCGCAGATACATAAATACACAAGCAAAATCAGCGGACCTATTTTAGACAGAATTGATTTACATATTTTTGTTGAACCGGTGGAATATTCACAGCTTACAAGCAGTGAAAAAGCCGAAAGCTCCGCCGAAATCAAAAAACGTGTTAACAGAGCGCGTAAAATTCAGGTGGAAAGATATAAAGAGCTTGGAATTTTTTCTAATGCAAGTCTTGCTTCACAGGATTTGAATACCTATTGCAAGCTTGATGGAACAGCAAAGAAAATTCTTGAATCAGCATTTTCAAAACTTGGTCTTTCCGCAAGAGCGTATACAAGAATTGTAAAAGTAGCAAGAACAATAGCCGACCTTGCCGGCGAGGAAAATATAAGCTTTGAACACGTTTCCGAAGCAATTCAGTTCCGCAGCCTTGACCGAAATATATTTGGATAAAAATTATTAAAGCCGCAGGCAAGCACCTGCGGCTTTTTTAAAAAAATTGCATTCGCCCATTAAAAACAGGTTTGACAGAATACAGTAAAATATGATACAATTTTTATGTATTTATTTTTTCAGAGGTATAGCTATGTATGACTGTATAATTATAGGTGCGGGACCCGCCGGAATGATGGCTGCAAGCGCGGCATCGGACCTTGGCAAATCCGTAGTTTTAATTGAAAAAAATAAAATGGCAGGCAGAAAACTGCGTATTACCGGAAAAGGCAGATGTAACGTAACAAATTCGGCTGACGCACAGAGTCTTATGCGAAATATAAACGAAAACGGAAGATTTCTGTTCAGCGCGCTTTCCGCCTTTGATTCCGGCGACACAGTAAACTTTTTTGAAGGTCTTGGTGTGCCGCTTAAAACCGAGCGCGGCGGAAGGGTTTTTCCCGAATCGGACAAAGCTACCGACGTTGCGGAAGCAATGTATAAAAAAGTGCTTTCCGGCGGATGTGAATTTGTGCAGGGCGAAGTTTCGGAAATCCTGACCGAAAACGGATGTATATCCGGTGTTCGTCTGAAATCCGGAAAAGAACTTGCCGCAAAAAGCGTTATTATTGCAACGGGCGGTCTTTCCTATCCCCTTACGGGCTCTACCGGTGACGGATACCGTATGGCAAAAGCACTCGGGCACTCTGTTGTATCTCCGCGTGCAGCACTTGTTCCCATTGAAACAAACGAATCCTGGCCCGCTGAAATGCAGGGACTTTCACTTAAAAATGTCAAGCTTACTTTAAAATGTGACAACAAGTCCTTATTTTCCGACCAGGGCGAAATGCTGTTTACGCATTTCGGTGTTTCAGGACCGCTTTGCCTTTCCGCAAGTTGTCATATAAAAGACCTTGCAAAAGATTATGTGATTGAAATAGACTTAAAACCCGCGCTTAACGAAAAAACCCTTGACGCGCGTCTTCTTAAGGATTTTGCAAAATATATCAACCGCGATTTTATAAATGCACTTGATGACCTGCTGCCCGCAAAAATGATTCCGGTTTTTGCCACTCTTTCAGGAATTGACCCGCGCAGGAAGGTCAATGAAATAACAAAAAACGAACGTCATACAATATGCAATCTTCTTAAAAATATGCGTCTTACGGTAAAATCCTTACGTCCCATTGACGAAGCAATAATTACCGCAGGCGGAATAAACGTTAAAGAAATAAACCCATCTACCATGGAGTCAAAGCTTGTTCCCGGTCTTTATTTTGCGGGCGAGGTTATTGACGTAAGTGCATATACCGGCGGTTATAATCTGCAAATAGCATTTTCAACGGGTTATCTTGCCGGTGTTTCGTGCTGATTTTTTACAAATTTCTCTTTTTTATTACAGTAATGTTACTTTTTCGTGATACAAAAGGGTATGCATCTTTTTATGTAGAATAAAGCATTAATAAGGATGTGATTTTTTAATGCGCAAAATAATATCAATACTGACAGCATTTGTTTTGTCCTTATCGTTTGTTAATGTTTCCGCTGCAGCTGATGATATTTTACTATATTTGAATGATTCCGAAATTAAATGTGATGTACCGCCCGTTATTGTGAACGACAGGGTTCTTGTTCCCGCAAGGGCACTTTTTGAACCGCTTGGCGCATCTCTTAAATGGAATGATACTATCAAACAGGCTACGGTAACGCTTGACGATTTGACAATCAAACTAAAAATAGGTTCGGACACGGCTACCGTGAACGGAGAAAAGGTCAAAATGGACTGTGCTCCCATTATTACCGACAGCCGCACTATGTTTCCTGCACGTTTTGTTGCAGAAAAGCTTGGGTACATTGTAAGATGGGATGACAAGGAACGCGACGTATATATTTCAACTCCTCCGAAAGAACCGGAGAAAAACAAAATTACTTCACTTAACGTAAGTTCAACTGCGGATATACTTACTGTTGCCGCGGTGTTTTCAAATCCTCTTTCCGGATATTCGGACTACTATGTTTCAAATCCGGACAGGCTTGTTTTTGAGCTTGAAGACTGTAAATATTACGACAAAAATCTTCCGGTGCGCACAAACGGAGTTTCGCAGCTTCGTATGGCAAACCACGACGATTATTTCAAGCTTGTATTTGATATGGACGAGCCTCTTAAATATACAGCAACCCAGTCTATAACCAAGCAAAAGCTTACAATAAAAATTACTTTGCCGAAATCCTCCCTCCCCGAAGAAGAGGAAGATGAAAAGCTGCCGCTTCCGGATGAGGAAGAAGAAAACGACAAACCAGCAACTCCCGACAAAGACAATGTCCCAATCAACGGACTTGACGGAAACCCCATTGTTGTAATTGACCCCGGTCACGGTGGAAGTGCACCCGGTGCTATTGCTTACAATGAAGATGGCAGTATTTATGCATACGAAAAGGATATAAATCTTGGTATTGCAAAATATGTATATGATATACTTAAAGATGAAGGCATAGAAGTATATATGACAAGAAAAACCGATAAGGATGTATCTCTTGCCGAACGCGCCGAATATGCAAATAAAATTGGCGCAACATTGTTTGTAAGTATTCATAATAATTCGCATACAAACCCTGAAATCAGCGGAATTTTAACCCTTTACAGTGCCGATAAGGATACTGCCTCCGGCAGAGTGCAAAATTCCAAAGATGTTGCATGGGCAATTCAGCAGCAGATGGTTAAGGCAATCGGCAAAAACAGTCAGGGTATACGTTCCGAAGACGATTTGTATGTTCTTCGCAAAACAAATATGACTGCCGTTCTTGCGGAAGTCCTTTATATGAGCAATAAAGAAGATGTTGAATATATCAAAAAAGAAAAAAATCAGCTTATTGCTGCTAAGGCAATAGCTAAAGGAATTTTAGAAGCATTAGAAGAAGGTTAACTATGTTTAATATTGTACTTACGGAACCCGAAATACCACAGAATACAGGTAATATTGCGCGTACCTGCAGTGCAACGGGAAGTCACCTGCATATAATAAAACCAATGGGTTTTTCCGTTGACGATAAGCACCTTAAACGTGCAGGACTTGATTACTGGAACGAGCTTACCATTACCTACTACGAAAATCTTGAAGATTTTTTTGGTAAAAACAAAGATATTTCGTTCTGGCTTTGCAGCACAAAATCCGACAGATGCTATGCTGATGTTTCTTTCAAAGACGGTGACTATCTTTTCTTTGGCAAAGAAACAAAGGGTCTTCCTGAAGAACTTCTTAAAGATAACCTTGACAAATGCATCCGAATTCCGATGCGCGACACCGCACGTTCGCTGAATCTTGCAAATTCGGTTAACATAATTTTGTATGAGGCTCTCCGCCAGACAGGATTTGACGGACTTATGAGAACTTCAGACTATCTTAAATAGAAAGACGATAAGCCTATGAAATGTATGGAATATAATTTCAGATACAAACCGTATTCGCCTGCCTATCCCGAGGCGCAGGCTCTTGCCGATGCTTGCGGGATTAATGCCGTTGTTGCGGCAATACTTCTTAACCGAGGTATTGATACAGAAGAAAAGGTTAGCGCATTTCTTAACAAAGATGCCTCCCTTTTTCACGACCCTTTCCTGCTTAAGGATATGGACAGGGCGGAGGGCCGCATTAAGCGTGCGCTTCTTTGCAAAGAAAAAATAACCGTTTACGGCGACTATGATGTTGACGGCATAACCGCAACCTCTATTGTTTTTCTTTATCTTCGCGGAAAAGGTGCCGAATGTGATTATTATATTCCCGACAGAGAAGATGAAGGCTACGGACTTTCGGAAGAGGCACTTCATAAAATAGCCGAATCGGGCACAAAGCTTATTATTACGGTTGATACCGGTATTACCGCTTGCGAAGAAGTGGAAATCTGCAAATCTCTTGGTATGGATATAATTATAACCGACCATCATCTTTGTACCGGCAATATTCCGGATACTATAACCGTAAATCCGCAGCGTCCCGACTGCCCCTATCCGTTCAAATCACTTGCCGGAGTGGGTGTGGCATTCAAGCTGCTTTCAGCGCTTGAATCAGGAAACCACAAACCTATTTTAAACGAATTTTCCGACCTTGTTGCTCTTGGCACGGTTGCCGATATGATGGAACTTAACTATGAAAACCGCGCTATTGTATCAGCAGGTCTTGATAAAATAAACTCGCATCCAAATAGATGTCTTGCGCTTTTAATGGAGTCTGCCGGTATATCGGACAGAAAAAAGGACGCTTCCTCTATTGGATTTTCAATTGCACCCAGAATAAACGCCGCGGGCAGAATGGCAAGTCCGTATATTGCGGCAGAGCTTCTTGTTTCGGATAACCCCGCAAGGCAGAGAGAGCTTTGCGCTGAGCTTGAAACTCTTAACAATCAGCGCCGAGTTGCCGAAAGTAATATTGAAAAAACTGCTTGTTCCCGTATAGATAACAAGCCTATGTATAAAGATAAAAAAATCTACGTTCTTGCCGACCCCGAATGGCAGGCGGGCGTGCTTGGGATTGCCGCATCAAAGGTTGCGGAACGATATAACCGCCCGTGCATACTTATGACCTGCGAGGACGGCATTGCAAAAGGAAGTGCGCGCAGTGCGGGTGATTTTAATCTTTATCAGGCAATGAAAAGCTGCGAGGATTTGTATGATAAGTTTGGCGGTCACGAATTTGCTGCAGGACTTACCCTTTCAGAAGAAAAAATTCCCGAGCTTTTCAAAAGACTTAATGATTATGCCGATAAACATATGGATTTAAAGAATATGCTTCCGGTTATGAATATTGAATTTGATTTTCCGCCGGAGCTTTTTACTCCGGAAACCATAAATTCACTTGACATACTTGAACCTTTCGGAAATTCAAATCCGCATCCTGTTTTTGCATTTAAAAATGCTTATCTTGCATCGCTTACCCCTATGGGTGAGGGCAACAAACATATGCGCCTTACGCTTAACTGCGGCGGCACATCCATAACAGTTGTTGCATTTAACAAAGGCGAGCTTGTGCATTATTTTGAGCCCGGTGACACGGTTGATGTTGCAGGTACTCTTTCCGTTAATGAATGGAACGGCAGATACTATCTGCAAATGCTGTTATCGGCAATAAAACCGTCGGAAAAACCGCCCGTAAATCAAAAATTTACCGAAAACGAACTGCGCTTTGTGTTTAAATATATCAAATCAAATATTGACACTGCAAAATCCGCTGCACTTCACGCAAGGATTATTGAAAAGCAGATGGGGCACCCGTTTGACAGGGAAAAATTTATAAATGCTCTTGAAATATTTGTTCAGCTACGGCTGATTACATATACATGCGAAGATGATGTAATAGGCATATACATGCTTGAAACAAGCGGAAAAGTAAATCTTACCGATTCACCGCTTTTTTGCTCCCTTCAGGCATAGAAAGGAATTCATATGAAAGACCCGACCGTACTTTTTTCTACACTTCTTGAAATAATAACAGCGGCTCAGCCGAAAGGCGATATCAACATCGTAAAACGCGCATACGAATTTGCAAAAGCTGCCCACGAAGGGCAAAAGCGTGTTTCCGGTGAGGATTATATATGCCATCCTCTTGAAGTTGCTGAAATAATAACCGTAATGCTTCTTGACTGCGACACCATTGCCGCAGGAATTCTGCATGACGTAATTGAAGATACTGATAAAACACACGAAGATATTGCGGCAGCTTTCGGCACAGAAATTGCCGATATGGTTGAAGGTGTAACAAAGCTTGGTAAAATCAGCTTTCTTTCACAGGAAGAGGCACAGGTTGAAAACTTACGCAAAATGTTTATGGCAACCGCAAAAGACCTGCGTGTTATACTTATAAAACTTGCCGACAGACTTCATAATATGCGTACAATCGAGGTTATGCCCGATTATAAACGCCGTCAGAAGTCAAAAGAAACAATAGAGGTTTTTGCTCCTATTGCACACCGTCTTGGTATGTTCAGAATTAAAGTTGAGCTTGAAGACCTTTCGCTTAAATATATCGACCCTGTTTCATATAAGGAAATTGAAGAAACTCTTGATGAAAAAATGAAAAACAACAATTATTTCATTGAAAAAATCATCAGCTCTGTTTCATATAAGCTTGACGAAATAGATATAAAAGGAAAAATAAACGGCAGGGTAAAACACCCGTACAGTATATATAGAAAGACATATATGCAGGGAAAGCTTCTTGATGAAATTTATGATATTTTCGCTGTGCGTGTAATTGTTGACAGCGTAAGAGAATGTTATGCCGTTCTTGGCGCAATCCACGATTTATATAAACCTATTCCCGGCAGAATAAAGGACTATATTGCAATGCCGAAACCGAATATGTACCAGTCACTTCATACAACGGTTATAGGCACGGAAGGCGTTCCTTTTGAAATACAGATACGTACTGCCGAAATGCATAAAATTGCCGAATATGGTATCGCCGCACACTGGAAATATAAATCCGGCGTTTCAGATGCCGGCAAAGACGAATCCAAATTTACATGGCTTCGCCAGATGCTTGAGCTTCAGGGAGATATTACTGACGACGAAGAATTTATGCGTGCCTTCAAAACCGATATGTTTACCGATTCGGTATTTGTATTCACCCCGAAAGGTGACGTAATTGCCCTTCCCGCAGGCAGCTGCCCGATTGACTTCGCATATGCTATTCACAGTGCTATCGGTTCGCAGATGATGGGTGCTAAAATCAACGGACGCCTTGTTCCGTTGTATTACAAACTGCAAAATGGCGATATTGTACAGATAATAACATCAAGCTCCGTTCACGGTCCAAGCCGCGACTGGCTTAAAATTGTTAAAACATCAAGCGCACGAAGCAAAATCAACCAATGGTTCAAACGTGAACGACGCGAAGAAAATATTGCGCGCGGTAAAGACCTTTTTGAAAAAGAAATCAAAAAATCGGGATATTCATATCATCAGTTATACGATGAAGAAGTGATGAAAAAGGAAATACAGCGCCATACATTCCAGACGCTTGACGATTTGTATGCCGCAATCGGCTATGGTGCCGTTCCCGTAAGGTCGATCGTAAACAAACTGCGTGAGGCGTATCGCAAATCTCTTGAAGAGATGCCCTATTCCGAATCGGGCGGAGTTTCAAAATACCACACATCAAGCAACGGTATTATTGTTGAAGGCATTGAAAACTGTCTTGTCCGTCTTTCTCGTTGTTGCAGTCCTGTTCCCGGTGATAAAATTATCGGATATATCACCCGAGGCAGAGGTGTTTCCGTACACCGTGCAGACTGCGTAAACGTAAAGAATAACTTTATCGGTCAGGGCGAGAGCGACAGACTTATTGAGGTTAAATGGGAAACATCCCAGGCTTCCACTTCATATATGGCAGAGCTTACCGTACTTGCTGACGACCGCAACGGTCTTTTGCTTGACCTTATGAATGTGCTTTCAAACCTTAAAATATCAACACATAACTTCAATGCACGTACAGGAAAGGATTTTGATGCAACCATTACAATTATGGTGGAAATTCATTCTTCCAAACAGCTTGAAGAGGTTATTCGTAAAATGATGGGCGTAGCCGGAGTTGTTTCGGTATCACGTACAATGCAATAAAAAGCTGCCACCGGGTAGCAGATGCAAAAAGCATCTATGGCATATCGTTAGGCCTTAGAAGATATGCTGTAGATGCTTTAATACTTTAAGGAGAAAACTATGAAACCAATTTACTATATAAAATCAACATTTAAAACACTTACAAAATTTGAACTTATCCTGTGGCTCTGTTCGGTAGCGGCATCGCTCGGTTCAATTTTTGTTTCGGGAAGTGGCGGCACGTTTTATGCCATAGCATCGGTAATAGGAGCAACCTGTCTTATTTTTGCCGCAAAAGGTAACGTTATAAGTCAGGTACTTTCAATCATTTTTGCTCTTATGTACTCCATTGTATCCTTTACCTTCCGATACTGGGGTGAAATGATAACCTATGCGTGTATGACGCTGCCAATGGCTGTATGGTCACTTATTACGTGGCTTAAAAATCCTTATAACGAAAGCGAAGTAAAGGTAAATGCCATCAGCCGAAAAGAAACTGTTTTTATGTTTATTCTTTCCGCAGTAGTTACTCTTGTTTTCTATGTTATACTTAAAGCACTTTACACCCCTAACCTTTCTATGAGCACCATTTCCATAACAACAAGCTTTCTTGCCTGCTATCTTGTTGCCAAGCGAAATGAGTTTTATGCCCTTGCCTATGCCGCAAACGATATTGTGCTTATTTCACTCTGGATTATGGCAAGTGCCGAAAACCCGTCTTATATCCCAATGATAATATGCTTCCTTATGTTTCTTATAAACGACATTTACGGTTTTATCAACTGGCGCAAAATGAAATTACGCCAAATGTAACATCCTTTATTATCATCTCATATAATAGTTATCAGGAAAAGAAATATGGGGTGAGATTATGGACTTTCTTTATCCCCTGTCCGAACTTTGTGTAAACAAAAGTGCAACCGTGCACAGTCTAATATGCGGTGGGGAAATGCGCCGCCGTCTTCAGGATATCGGTATAACCGACGGCACGAGAATACAATGCTTGCAGAAAAGTCCGTACGGGGATATGACAGCATATTTAATCCGAGGAGCTGTAATTGCACTGCGCTCCGAGGATGCCGGAGATATTTTGGTATGCAATTAAAAATATACACGCCCGAATTTATAAATTCGGGCGTTTTTTTAAAGGATGTGATTATATGGGACTTACAAACTCTTCAACCGGAATTAATTCTGTAGGAACAGGCTTACACATAACAAAAAAACACCCCGGCGACATTACCGTTGCGCTTGCCGGCAATCCGAACGTAGGTAAAAGTACCATTTTTAATAAGCTTACAGGAATGCATCAGCATACGGGCAACTGGCCCGGCAAAACCGTTACAAATGCTGTAGGTACCTGCCAGACCGGCAGTTGCAATTTCATTTTTGCCGATATCCCCGGTACATACTCGCTCATCCCCCATTCAGCCGAAGAGGAAACTGCCCGTGATTTTATTTGTTTTGGCGAGCCCGACGCGGTGGTTATTGTGTGCGATGCCTGCACACTTGAGAGAAATTTAAACCTTGTTCTTCAGACACTTGAGCTTCATCCGCGCAGTATTGTATGCGTAAATCTTATGGATGAAGCCGCAAAAAAAGGAATATCACTTGACCTTGCAGAGCTTTCGGATAGGCTCGGCGTTCCGGTAGTGCCAACATCTGCACGCAGTGGCCGAGGCATAAATAAACTGCTTCGGGCAATTGAATCTGCTATGCGTTCAGACTTATCTGCACTTAAAGTCAAATATCCGGACATCATAGAAAATGCAATATCTATTGTAGAAACTGCAGTTGAAGCACGCGTCGGCACAAAAATAAACCCACGCTGGCTTGCACTTCGTCTGCTTGGGAACGACCCTTCACTTATAGACTCGTATAACACCTATATCAAATTCAACATTGCAGAAGATGCCGATATAAAATCGGCACTTGAAAAAGCCGGTACATTTCTTAAAGAAAAGGGTATAAACGAAGAAAAATTAAGCGATATTATTGTTTCTTCCATTGTAAAAACCGCCGAAGATATATGTAAAAATGTGGTGTCCTACTCAAACCCGTCTTATAGTGCACGCGACAGAAAAATAGACAAAATTCTGACCGGCAAATACACCGCATTTCCCGTTATGCTTATTATGCTCGGCGTAATTTTCTGGATTACCATAACAGGTGCAAACTATCCGTCGGAAATGCTTTCGGATTTACTTATGGGGTTAGAAAGCTATATTTTTTCCTTTCTTTCCTGGATTAAAATTCCGCCCGTCATATGTAATATGCTCACCGCGGGCGTTTACCGTACACTTGCCTGGATTGTATCCGTAATGCTGCCGCCAATGGCAATATTCTTTCCGCTTTTTACTTTGGCGGAAGATTTGGGACTTCTCCCCCGCATAGCGTTCAATCTTGATAAATATTTCAAAAAATGCTGTGCTTGCGGCAAGCAAGCTCTTACAATGTGTATGGGATTCGGTTGCAATGCCGCCGGTGTTGTGGGATGTCGTATAATTGATTCGCCGCGCGAACGCCTTATTGCAATGATAACCAACTCGTTCGTGCCCTGCAACGGCAGATTCCCCATTCTTATTGCAGTAATTACAATGTTTTTCAGCGGCAATTCCCTTTCTTCAAGCCTGATACTGCTTGCAATAATAGTAACCGGGATACTGCTTACATTTTTAGTATCGTTTCTTCTGTCAAAAACCATACTGAAAGGTCAGCCGTCATCATTTACTCTTGAACTGCCACCGTTCCGCCGTCCGCAGATAGGCAGTGTAATTGTACGTTCCCTTCTTGACCGTACAATATTTGTTCTCGGCAGAGCCGTGATGGTTGCTGCACCTGCAGGTCTTGTAATATGGCTTCTTGCAAACGTGTCCATTGGCGGAGTGTCAATACTTTCGCATGTATATACGTTTCTTGACCCGTTTGGAAGACTTATGGGACTTGACGGAGTAATCCTTCTTGCGTTTATACTCGGTATGCCCGCAAATGAAATTGTAATTCCCATTATAATAATGTCTTATATGGCAACAGGCACACTTACTCCATTTGATAATTTGCTTGACCTTAAAAACTTACTTATCGCAAACGGATGGACGTACGTAACAGCAGTTTCTACAATGCTGTTTACGCTTGTTCACTGGCCGTGCACAACTACACTTTTATCCGTAAAAAAAGAAACCGGAAGCTTTAAATGGACATTTGCCGCATTCGCCATTCCGACAGTTATCGGCTTTGTGATTTGTTTCCTTTTTGCAAGTATAGCCCGTCTGTTTTAAGGATATACTAACGCAAAAAGGAGATGATAAATTTGGCAAATGAAGATACAGCAAATATCCTGAAAGAATGTAATGCCGGAGTAAAAATGGGCGTTGATTCAATTGCAAATGTCCTAGGTGATGTAAATGATACCAAATTAAAGGAAATTCTTACAAATAACAAAGAAGAGCATCAGAAAATCGGCAGTGAACTGCACGAAATTCTTAATAAAATGGACCTTGCCGGAAAAGAACCTAATCCTATGGCAAAAACAATGTCGTGGCTTAAAACAAATGTTATGATGACTGCCATGGGTGATGATTCAACCGTAGCGGACCTTATTACCGACGGTTGCAATATGGGTGTAAAATCACTTTCGCGTTATCTCAATCAGTATAAAGCTGCAGAGCCTTATGCAAAGGATTTGGCACGCCGACTTATTGACCTTGAACATCAGCTTACAATAGATGTAAGGCCATATTTATAAGAACCCCACCCAATAACGCAATCGAAGATTGCGATTGGGACCCCGGGAACCTTGTTATTTGCACAATAAAAAACGCAGGGTACTAACCCTGCGTTTTCATATTTTCGTATTTTAGTTTTGTTGCCATTCCGCCACGGATATGCCGCTGCTGTTTGTTTTCCATAAGCACCGCTTTTGCTCGTTTTGCGAGTGACGGATTTATGTTGATAAGTCTTTCCGCAATATCTTTATGTACTGATAGAGGAACATTGATACTTTTCATCTAAGCCTATGTCAGCAAGGAGCCTTAGGTATATGTCAATATGTCCTTCTTTAGCCACTTCAATTCTGTCTATGACACGCTTTAGCATCTCGTTGGTAATCTCTGCGGTGCTCAGAATATCGCCTATACTTTTGAATGTATCGGTAAGTCCGTATTCAAGCTTATCCGCCTGTGTGATGCCGAACCTCACCATCTTAATTTTCTCTTCCAGTTTTTTAATTTCGGCATTGGTGGACTCGGTCTTTTCTTTTAAATCTTCCATTGAGATAACCTCATTGTCATACATATCCACATATCTTTGTCGGCTCTTTTTGAGTTTTTCTATCTCTTTCGTTATCTCTTTTTCAGTTTTAAGATTTTGGTGCATCGGCTCATAATTTTTGTTGAAATCTTTGATTATTTTCTTAATAACCTTTTGCTTGTCCTCAATTAAGCCTGTAAGATACTTTTTGATAGACTCAAGCAATTCACCCTCATCTATGACCGTCTTATTATTACAGAAATCTGCTCCGTTGATATTACGACCGCAACACACCCATGTGTATTTATAACCACTTTTCACCTTTCGTTTTGCTTGCCTGAAGAAGTGTCCGCAGTCAGTGCATTTAAGCAGGGTGCTAAATACATGCTTACAGTCCTTTCGCTGTCCCTGAGAAAATTTTTGTTTGTTTATTTCCATCTTCTTTTGAACAAGCTCAAAGGTGTTCATATCTATAATCGCAAGGTCAGGTCGTTCTACCACTTTCCATTCTTCTTC
>JAZRHB010000054.1:0-2494 GCA_045644605.1 Clostridia bacterium | reverse complement strand
ATCAAGATACGCGGCAAGGGAAGTATCAAATGCCACTTCACTTAATTTTATGCCGTACGAATCTAAAAGTATTATATCTTCTTTGTATGAATGAGTATTTTTGGGTGTGTCACATTCAAAAATTTCTTTTATATCGGTTATTCCAAAATTTAAAAGAAGGCCCACGCCGAAACTGAATAAATAAAGCACGGAGTCGGCAAGAACGGCAACAGAACATATTCCTGTTTCATCACTGAAAATATAATAAGAAAACTCTTTTGACGAAACGATTTTATTTATGTGTTTTTCTATATCGTCTGCATTATCAATTACAATTGTTTCAAAATTTGCCGTAAGGGTTGCAACGGAAGCTGCTGTAGTGTCTGACGATAAATCAAGTTTATTCATAATGCTTTTGAATTCTAATTTAACAAGCAATTCGGCAAGTTTTTCGTTATCGAAAGACTTGAGTTCAAAATCATTTAAGTTTATGTCGATTGGAGCGTTGATTTCGATGCGGGCAAGGTCTTTGCTTAAAAAAGCGGATTCCTTGCCGGTTTCAAGCTTCGTTTTTACACTTCCGCTTATTTTTTCGATATTGTCATAAAGATTTTCAATACTGCCATACTCGGCAATAAGCTTACAGGCGGTTTTTTCGCCTATTCCCGGAACACCCGGGATATTATCGGAACTGTCACCCATAAGCGCTTTAATATCAATCATAGCGGAAGGGAAAGACAAATATTTTTCTTTAACAACTTCGGGAGTGATTATCTCGGTTGAAGTAGTGCCCATTCTTGTTGATGTAAGATAAATGGATGTATTTTCGCTTGCAAGCTGGAATGAATCACGGTCGCCTGTTGCGATAATACATTTAATGTCATTGTTATCGCAATAAGAAGCTACTGTGCCGATTATATCATCGGCCTCAAACCCTTCTTTTGAAAGCATTGTTATATTCATTGCTGCAAGAACTTCTTTTAAAACGGGCATTTGCATAGCAAGTTCTTCAGGCATACCTTTTCTGCCGGCTTTATAACCGTCATACATCTTATGCCTGAAAGTAGGGGCTTTTAAATCAAACGCAACAACCATATAATCAGGAGTTTCGTTTTCGATATATTTCAAAAGAATATTCAAAAATCCGTAAATTGCATTGGTATAAAGACCCTCTTTGTTTGTAAGGAGCTTAACACCGTAAAAAGCTCTGTTTACTATGCTGTTACCGTCAAAAATCAAAAGTTTTTTCATTTTATTCACCATCAACAAGTTTTATAATATCGGCTGCAATATCTTCAATACTGCGAGGTGTTCCATTTTCGCTGCAGTTTACGCAGTCCCATGAATATTTTTTTACCATTTCCATAGCACAATTATACGTGTTTTTAAGATATTCGATATCACTTTCGTGAATATCTTTCTTGCTTGAGCCCGTAGCTTTATTTGCCCGTTCTTTCATAAGTGCAACACTGACATCAGTAGGCATATTAAGAAAAATTACTTTATCGGGACGGGGGAGCGAGAGGAGATTATATTCAAAATCACATACCCAGTTAAGATATTTTTCTCTTTCTTCTGTATCGGTAATTTTACTTGCCTGATGAATAAGGTTGGATGTAACATACCTGTCGGCAATTATGATTGCGCCGTCATTATAAAGCTTTTCAAAATCCTTTTTATATGTTGCATATCTGTCTACAGCATAAAAAGCAGATGCCGCATAAGCACTTACGCTACCGGCCTCTTTGCCGAATTCGCCGGCAAGATACATTTTTACAAGTGATGAGGAAGGACTCTGATAATTAGGGAATTCAATACGTTTAACAAGCGGATATTTTGCAGAAAGATATTCTGTAAGCTTTTTGCTTTGAGTTTCTTTGCCGCTTGAATCAAGACCTTCTATAACAATAAGCCTACCCGACATATGATTTCCTCTTTTCCGCTGCCTTACCACAGCTCATTTTTCCTTCGGGACAAGCACCCGCTACGCAGGAAGGACCTGCATTTTTGAAAAGTACGGGAGCTACTTCTTTAACAAGGCGAAGCATCTCATCTGCAAGAGCTCTGATTTCCCACTGTGCACGTTCACAGCATCTTATTCTGAAGAAATTGTAAAGGCTTCTTGCGTTCATTGTAACTGTCATTTTTGTCTCGCAGGCATTTGCAAGAACAAATCTTGCATCTTCGATAGCCTTTTTCTGTGCGGGTTTTTCGTCCATACCTTCAGAAATGTATTTTGATTTAAGTATTTCTGTAAGCTTGTTATAATCCTCGCGGTCACGCTGCATTGCTGCATGGAAAATTTCTCTTGCTTCGGGGATATTTTCGATTTCTGGAGGAGTTATGTATTCAAAATTACCTTCTGCAACATATCTTTGTGATTTAACACTGTATGATGCCATTCGGTGTCTTGTAATCTGTGCAAGAAGACTTCTACTTACACCTTCGATACCAAAAGTGAATGTAACGTGTTCAACAGGGCTTTCGTGACCTATATTCATAAGCATATTTATAA
>JAZRHB010000053.1:0-4588 GCA_045644605.1 Clostridia bacterium | reverse complement strand
ATGGGCGGCGATATGCCCAAGCAGTATATTCCCATCGCAGGAACTCCCATTCTTTTACATACCGTACGTGCATTTTTAAAATTTGCCGATGCGGTTTTTGTTGCTTGTCCGGAAAATTTTCTTGACCTTACAAAAGAGCTTGTGGGACAGTACGCCACAGTTATCCCCGGCGGCAAAACAAGAATGGAAAGTGTTAGTGCTATTCTGGAGCTTATTTCCCCTGCAGATGATGATATTATCTTAACGCACGACGGCGTGCGTCCTTTTGTTTCGGAAAGAATAATTAACGAAAATATTGAAACGGCAAAAAAACACCTTGCCTGCGGAACATTTATTCCTACGGTTGATACCATATGCCTTTCGGAAGACGGCGCGGTTTTATCCGCTGTGCCCGACAGGACACATATGTACAATGTGCAGACACCGCAGACATTTAATATAAATTTACTTAAAAAATTACTTTCGTCCTGCGAGGATGTGGAAAAATTCACCGACCTTTGCGGACTTGCAGCATCTATGGGTGAAAAGGTCCATATGGTTATGGGCGATGGCACCAATATAAAAATTACAACACCGGCGGATTTACAAATAGCGGAAGCAATTTTAAAAGGAGGAATGTAACCTTGCGTATAGGTAACGGATATGACGTTCACGTTTTATGTGAAAACCGCAAGCTTATTTTAGGTGGCGTAGACATTCCTTATGAAAAAGGATTGCTTGGCCATTCGGATGCCGACGTGCTTGTTCACGCACTTATGGACGCACTTCTCGGCGCAGGCGCGCTTGGCGATATCGGTCAGCATTTCCCCGATTCCGATGATAAATATAAAGGAATCAGCAGTCTTAAACTGCTCGGGTTTGTAAAAGAATTGCTTGATAAAAACGGTTATGAAATTGGGAATATTGACAGTATTGTCGTGGCACAGGCACCGAAGCTAGCACCGCACATTCCCGAAATGAGAAAAAATATTGCAGATGTGCTTAAAATGGACGTTTCGGACGTAAACGTTAAAGCCACAACAACAGAAAAGCTTGGTTTTACAGGGCGAGCCGAGGGGATTTCCTCCTACGCCGTGTGTATTATAAATAAAAGATAAGTCAAGGGGTTGAATTATAATGAAAATGTCAAAAGTGCTGATGCCCACTTTAAGAGAGGTTCCGGCGGAAGCAGAAATAAAAAGTCATCAACTTATGCTGCGTGCAGGTATGATGAGAAAGGTTGCCGCAGGTGTGTATTCTTACCTGCCACTCGGTCTTAAGGTTCTTAAAAATGTCGAAAACATCATAAGAAAATCTATGGACAGCCACGACGCGTGTGAGCTTCTTATGCCGGCAATCCTGCCTGCAGAAACATATCAGGTTTCGGGCAGATGGGATAAATTCGGTCCTGAAATGTTCCGAATGAAAGACCGTAACAACCGCGATTTCTGTCTTGGGCCTACACACGAAGAAGTGTTTACTGACCTTGTAAAAGGTGAAATCCATTCTTACAGAGCACTTCCGATTACTCTGTACCAGATTCAGACAAAATATCGCGACGAACGCCGTCCCCGTTTTGGTGTTATGCGTAGCCGCGAATTCATTATGAAGGATGCATATAGCTTTGACAGAGATGCCGAAGGTCTTGATAAATCGTATAAAAATATGTTTGATGCATACAATGAAATCTTCAACAATATGGGGCTTGATTTTATTGTTGTTGATGCGGATTCCGGTGCAATGGGCGGTTCGGGCAGCCAGGAATTTATGGTTAAATCCGATGTTGGTGAAGATACAATTGCATACTGCCAGTGCGGTTTTGCATCAAACATCGAAAAAGCGGTTTGTGTTCCTGAAGAAACAGCTTGCCCCGAAGGCGACCTTGCAGTAGAAAAAATCCACACACCGAACATCAAAACAATTGAAGATTTAACCGGCGCTCTTAAAATTGACGAAAAAATGTTTGTTAAAACACTCATTTATAATGGCGACGGAAAAATTGTTGCAGTTATGCTCCGTGGCGACCGTGAGCTTAACGAAACAAAACTCCAGAACTATCTCGGTTGCACCGAGCTTACAATGGCTGATTTTGCAACTGTTGAAGAGGTTACCGGCGCAAAAGTTGGTTTTGCAGGTCCTATCGGAATTAAATGTCCGGTTCTTATGGACAGCGAGGTTGCACTTATGAAAAACTACATTGTAGGCGCAAACGAAACTGATTACCACTATACAAATGTCAATAAAGACCGTGACTTTACTCCTGACGATATTCTCGACCTCCGCACAATCGTAGACGGCGACAAATGCCCGAAATGCGGAAAACCGATTTCAACTGTTCAGGGTATCGAGGTTGGACATATATTCAAACTCGGCACAAAATATTCCGAAGCTCTCGGCTGCGGATATCTTGACGAAAACGGCAAAGAACAGCCAATGATTATGGGATGCTACGGCATTGGTGTTAACCGCTGCGTTGCCGCTGTTATTGAACAGCACTGCGACGATAACGGTATCGTTTGGCCGATGAGCGTGGCTCCGTTCAAGGTTTCCGTTGTTCCCGTTAACGTAAGCGACGAAGTGCAGATGAATATGGCTGAAGAAATTTATAATAAACTTACCAAAAAAGGTATTGACGTTCTTATGGACGACCGCGACGAACGTGCAGGCGTTAAATTTAAAGATGCCGACCTTATGGGCGCACCGATAAGAATTACTGTTGGTAAAGGTGCAAAAGACGGGCTTGTTGAATATAAACTCCGCAGTGGCGGCGATGTGCTTACCATCACTCCTGACGAAGCACTTGAAAAGATTTACGAATTAGTTAAATGATTTTACAAGGCAGTTTCAAAAACTGCCTTGTTTTTTATGTATAAATATGGTATGATGGTATCAATATAACAAAAAGGAGAGAAATCTTTATGGATACAAAAGCACTTCAGAATATAACATACGGACTTTATCTGCTTTCCGCCGAGGAAAACGGAAAAGATAATGCCTGCATTATAAATACAGTTGTTCAAGTTGCAAATAACCCTGCCAGAATTTCAATTTCTGTTGCAAAAGGGTCACTTACCCACGATATGATTAAAAATACGAATAAATTTACCGTTTCTGCAATTACTCAGGAAGCAAAATTTGACCTGTTTAAACACTTTGGACTTCAGTCTGGACGTGATGTGGATAAATTTGCAGGAAGAACCGACGTAAAACGTGCAGAAAACGGAATTTATTATTTAACCTCCTGCGCAAATTCATATATTTCCGCATGGGTAACCGAGGTTATTGACCTTGGCAGTCATACTCTTTTCATAGCTACTGTTACACAAACAAAGGTGCTGTCGAATGCAGCGCCCTGCACATATTCATATTATCATTCCAATATAAAGGAAGCACCTGCCCCCACAGGCAAAAAAGGCTGGAGATGTACCATCTGCGGATATGTTTATGAAGGCGAAGAGCTTCCTGCCGATTTTGTATGTCCTTTATGTAAACACGGTGCGGAAGATTTTGAACCTATACAGTAGGAATGTGATAAAATGCGAAAGGCGGTCAAATGACCGCCTTTTATTATATTTCTCCTTTTACTGTACCGCAAGAACATCTTGTTATTATTGCCGGATTTGTTTTACCGCACTTTCTACAAGACCATTCTCCTGGTTTTGATGAGCTTGTTCTATAAATTTTGTTTCCGCCAGAAACACTGTCTTCCGTTTTTCTTCCTTCACTTTGTTCTATTGTCCCCTTTATGTTTGACTCGGCTTTGTTCAGTTTTTCCTGCAAATATCTTATTTCACCACGAAGATCTTCTACATCTTCCGAAATTTCCACAAGTAGCATTGCAGGTGCAATAGAAACAAGAACCGCCAGCACTGTTGCAGCAAGTGCAATCAGTCCGATAAACGGATCAGAACCAAAAATCCTAAGTGCCCAACCAAGTCCCGATATTCCAATCAATATCCCCGATATTATTGAAGCTACTCTTACAGTTTTTCTCCACATACTTATTTCTCCTTCCATTTTTATCACATTTTTTAATATTCTATACCTTTTCTTGCAGGTATCCCTTTTTCCATTGGGTGTTTAATACACTTTATTTCGCTGACGTAATCGGCAAGTTCAGTTAATTTTTCGCTTGCGCCGCGTCCTGTCAGCACGATTTCAGGTTCTGGACCCGTTTTAAGAAATTCCACAACCGCCGTTTCATCTATCATTTCCGCAGAGATTGCACCGAGGATTTCATCAAATATAACTACATCAAAATCTTTTGCTTGTTCTACTGCAATTTTAAACAGCTTTTCGTGTGTCTCTTTTGCTTCTTCCTTTTCCTTTTCGGTCACATCCCACAAAAACCCTTTTGTTTTACTTGACATTACGGTAATATTATTAAATTTTCCAAATGCGCATATTTCGCCGCTTGTACCGTCTTTAAGAAACTGCACCACAAGCACGTTTTTGCCGCATCCTGCCGCGCGAAGAGCAAGTCCGCAGGCGGCGGTGGTTTTCCCTTTTCCGTCACCGGTATAAATATGTATCATAAATTCTCCTTATATTCCCTGCCTGTAATCCCTTTGTAGGGAATGCCCTGTGTGGCATTCCGTTTGCGGTACGA
>JAZRHB010000052.1:0-11304 GCA_045644605.1 Clostridia bacterium | reverse complement strand
ATTAAAAATGACGAACAGAATTCACGCAAACTCGTCTCTCTTGATGATCTGTTTAATCAGATCAACCAGGGTGAAGTTAAAGATCTTAACATCATCGTAAAAGCGGACGTTCAAGGTTCAGTTGAAGCTGTTAAACAGTCACTTCTTAAACTTTCAAATGAAGAAGTAAGAATTAACATTATCCACGGCGCAGTAGGTGCAGTAAACGAATCTGACGTAATGCTTGCCGATGCATCAAATGCCATTATTGTTGGTTTCAACGTAAGACCTACAAATGGTGCTATGGAATCTGCACAGGATAAGAAAGTTGACGTAAGACTTTACAGAGTTATTTATCAGGCAATAGAAGAAATTGAAGCGGCTATCAAAGGTATGCTTGCACCGCAGTTCAAGGAAGTTGTAACAGGTCATGCGGAAGTAAGACAGTTGTTCAAAGTATCCGGCGTTGGTACAATTGCAGGATGTCACGTTACAGACGGTAAAATTATGCGTAACAGCGATGTTCGTATTGTTCGTGACGGTATTGTTGTTCACGAAGGACATTTAAGCTCACTTAAGAGATTTAAAGACGATGCGAAAGAGGTTGCTGAAGGCTTTGAATGTGGTATGAGCTTTGAAAAATTCAACGACCTTAAAGAAGGCGACGTAATTGAATCCTATGTAATGGAAGAAATAGAAAGGAAATGATGCTTGAATGGCATATAACAGAATAGACAGAGTTTCCGAAGAAGTAAAAAGAGAACTTGCATCATTGTTGAGGGAGCTTAAAGACCCCCGCATCAATGAATTTGCATCCGTTACTGGTGTTGAAGTTACAAACGATTTCAAGTTTGCAAAAGCATATATCAGCGTAATGGGTGACGAAAAAAGTGCAGCAGATACAATTGAAGGCTTGAAAAAAGCGGCAGGATTTATCAGAAGAGAAATAGGTCAGCGCCTTAAACTTCGTTATACACCGCAGTTTTCATTTGAACACGACAAATCAATTCAGTATGGTGCACATATTTCGCAGGTTCTGTCATCGCTTGGCGCAGGGGGAAAAGAAGATGCTAAAGAAAATAGCGACAACGCTTAAATCACAGGCAGAAATAATAATCGTTACCCACGAAAATCCTGATGGGGATGCGCTTGGCAGTAGTTTTGCACTAAAAACAGCACTTAATAACCTTGGAATAAAAGCTGAAGTGGTACTTGAAAATCCGATTAATTCGGATTTTCATTTTACCGGCTGGACACCGCTTGTATATAATGATGGAATGAAAGTGGATGCGGTTATTGGTCTTGATTTCAATGCTCCGTCAAGAACGGGAAAATGTGCAAATCTTTTTGAAAATGCAAAAACAAGAATGATTGTTGATCATCATATCTGTAGTGCTAATCCTTGTGAGCTTTTTTTAAGCGACCATACGGCAGCGGCGGCGGGCGAACTTGTTTATGAGCTTATAAACGAGCTTGGTGCTGAAATAGATGCTGATACTGCAACTGCGCTTTATATAGCAATAATGTCGGATACCGGCGGATGCAAATTTGGCAATACAACAGCAAAAACGCACACAATTCTGGCGAAACTGATTGATAAAGTTGATGTTTCGTATGTTTGCAGAATGCTTTTTGATATTACACCGCTTCGTAAACTTGAACTTTCAACAAAACTCATTTCTGAAATAGAGTTTTTTGGCAATGGTAAAATAGGAGTAATATCGGCGGAAAGTCTTAATCCAGAGGATGAACACTATCTTAATGATATGGCAAATAAGGCGCTCAATGTTGAGGGTTGTCAGATAGGTGTATTCTTTAAACAACGTGCAGATATTGTTAAGGTAAGTCTTCGTACACTTGGCAGCATTGATGCGGCAAAAATCTGCAGTAATTTTGGTGGCGGAGGACATAAAAACGCTGCCGGTTGCGGAATTTCAAAACCTTTTGCAAAAGCAAAAGAAGAATTTATTCGTGAGTTGATTAAATGGATATAACACTTGGTGGAATAGTAAACATAAATAAACCCGCAGGAATCACATCGCACACCGTAGTTTCAAAAGTAAGAAGAATTCTTGGAATAAAAAGGGTAGGGCACACAGGAACGCTTGACCCTGATGCCGAAGGTGTTCTTCCTGTTTGTATAGGAAAAGCAACAAAGCTTTCTGACTATGTTATGGGGAAAGAAAAGACATATCGTGCCGTTATACATCTTGGCGTAACAACAGATACACAGGATATGTCGGGAGAAATTCTTTCGGAAACACCCCCAAACGTATCAGAAGAAGATTTTGAGAAAGTAGTAAGCTCTTTTATTGGTGAAATAAAACAAATTCCGCCTATGTACTCTGCAATAAAAGTTGATGGCAAAAAGCTTTATGAACTTGCGCGTCAGGGGATTGAAGTGGAACGAAAAGAAAGAATGGTAACAATATATTCCGTTGATATTGAAGACTTTGATGGCGAAACCGCAACAATAAACGTGCACTGTTCAAAAGGAACATACATACGTACACTTTGTCACGACATCGGGCAAAAGCTCGGATGCGGTGCATCAATGGGAAAACTTGTGCGAACAAAAAACGGAAGATTTGAAATTACCGAAAGTGTAACGCTTGAAGAATTTGAAAAAAATCCGGAAAAATATATTGTTCCCGCTGATGAAATTCTTTCGGAATATCCGGAATTCGTATTGGACGAAGAACAGGAACGCAAGGTTTTAAACGGAATGACAATTCCGGCGGAGCTTGATGATGGTTTTTACAGACTATATTCAAATAACGGTAAATTCCTTTGCCTTTCGGAAATGGTAGATAAAAAGTATCTTAAAATGCAAATATCATTTTATTAAAAAAGCAGTGGCATTAGCCACTGCTTTTTAAAATAGTATTTCAAGCCTGTAAATCGGCATACCTTTTTCGGTAAACTGTTTTTCGTATTCTGTCATTACGTTGTTTTCAAAACCACTGTTATGCAAATCAAAAGTAATATTTCTTATCTTCATATTTTCATCGCACAGCTCATTAAGCGAAAACTCAAACAATCTCTGATTGTCTGTTTTGAAATGAACTTCGCCGTGAACGGGGGATAAAATATCTTCGTATTTATGCAAGAATGCGCGATATGTAAGACGGCGTTTTGCGTGTTTGTTTTTATGCCACGGGTCGCAGAAATTGATGTAAATTCTTTTAACCTCGGCGGGTTCGACCATATCAAAGAGAAAATCGGCATCGCCGCACATAAGTCGGATGTTAGTAAGTCCCGACGATGCAACCTTTTCGGCGGCAATAACAAGAACATCGGCACATTTTTCAAGCGCAATAAAGTTGATTTCGGGGTACATCCTTGCCATGCCGACAACAAAATCGCCCTTACCGCAACCGATTTCAAGATGTATCGGATTATCATTATCAAAAACTCTGTTCCATTTTCCTTTCGGCAACTCGCCTGTGATTAAAACGCTGCTGCATTTATCAAGCCTTTCGGCACAATTTTTCTTTTTTCTGACTCTCATTTTTTATCTCCTATGCAAGTGGGTGGCGTTTTGCCGCCTCTTTTACCTGTTTATTATCAATATGAGTATATATCTGTGTTGTATTTAAGTTCTTATGTCCAAGCATTTCCTGGAGGATTCGTATATCAACATCGCCATATTTGTAAAGCAGTGTAGCTGCCGTATGACGTAGCTTATGTGGCGAATATTTGTTTGGGTCAAGCCCTGCCGCTTTGATATATTTTTTTACTATTACCTGCACCATCTGCTCGCTTATACGGCGTTTTTGCTTGCTTATAAAAAGGGCATCTGCATCTTTAACCCCGTCAACAGGACGAAGACGCATATAATTTGCAAGGGCAGACTGACAACTTCCGTTAAGGTATACAGTACGTTCTTTATTACCTTTACCACGGATACGTATAGTATCGTCTTTTATGTCTTTCAAGTTTATACCGATAAGCTCCGACAAACGAAGACCACAGTTAAGGAAAAGGGTGAGTATACACAAATCTCTTTCCTTATTCGGACCTGAAACTGTATCCATAAGTTTCTTCGCTTCCTCAAGGGAAAGGTAAGTGGGAAGGGTTTTGCCAAGTTTTGGTGTTTCAAGCTTTTCTGTAGGATTAACCTCAAGAATTTCTTCTTTATCAACAAGATACTTAAAAAACGCTTTCAGACTTGATACCTTGCGCGCTCTTGTGCGACTTTCATTTTCTCTGTTAAGATTAATAAAGGAAAGATAATCATAAAGCGTACTTAAATTAACCTTTTTAATATCGTCAATCGTAACATCCTTTATATCAATATCTTCAAAATTCACATCAGATAAATTATAAAGAGTGTTTTTAAGATATCTGAAAAAAGTACGAAGGTCGTAATAATATTCGTGAACTGTATTCTGGGATTTTCCCTGAATTACAAGCTGATACTGTAAAAAGTTTTTCAGTACCATCGGTGCATCGGGGAAAGATAATTTATTATTCATGAGTACCCCTCCATCTTACATAATTCAACAAAAAGAAACAAAAATCCTTTAATCATAGCTCGTGATAATGATTTAAAACAGTTTTAAGCTCACTTAAACATTTTTCTTTACTGCTATGTGAGAAAGATATAAAAGGTCTGCCACTGCTGTTAAAGAACAAACGACCGCGGAAAGTAGAGGCAACCTTTGCTATCTTCTCCGGATTTATCGGTGCTTTTGCATCAAAATACATATATATTTTCGGTCCTTTTTCGATAACATCCGTCATCCCTGCTTTATTTGCAAGCTCTCTTATAATCGAAACATCAATAAGATTGATAACACTTTGCGGTGGTTCGCCAAATCTGTCAATAAGCTCGTCAATCAAATCTTCTTTATCGGTTTCGGTTACTGTACTTGCAATCTTTTTATACATTTCAAGCTTGATATTATGCGACGGAATATATTTGTCGGAAATAAACGTATCAACCTTGATGTCAACAGTTGTAATAATTTCTTCCGGTTTTTCGATGCCTTTTGTTTTTGCAACTGCCTCATCAAGAAGCTTGCAGTACATATCATATCCTACGGCATCCATTTCGCCGTGCTGTGCCGCACCAAGAAGATTACCCGCACCGCGAATTTCGAGGTCACGCATTGCAATTTTAAATCCCGAACCAAATTCGGTAAACTCTCGTATAGATGAAAGTCGTTTTATTGCAGTTTCATTAAGTGCCTTATCTTTTCTGTAGGTAAGATATGCATATGCAATGCGGTTTGAACGTCCCACGCGTCCACGAAGCTGATATAACTGCGATAATCCCATACAATCCGCATTTTCTATAATTATAGTATTAATATTTGGTATATCAAGCCCCGTTTCAATAATGGTTGTGCAAACAAGAATATCAACATCACCGTTTACGGTATCCATAAGAACGCTTTCAAGATCACGCTCGCTCATCTGTCCGTGTGCAACCGCAATTTTAGCATTGGGAGCAAGATCCTGGAGCGTATTTGCAACTTTAAATATTCCTTCCACACGGTTATAAACATAATATACCTGACCGTTTCTGCCAAGCTCTTTCAAAATGGCATCACGTACAGTTTCTCTGTCATATTCAAGAACGAATGTCTGTACAGGATATCTGTCTTCGGGCGGCTCGGCAATAACACTCATATCACGTATGCCGGTAAGCGACATATGAAGTGTACGGGGGATAGGTGTTGCGGAAAGAGTAAGAACATCAACGTCTTTTTTGAGTTCTTTAATCTGTTCTTTATGCTTAACCCCAAATCTCTGCTCTTCGTCTATGATGAGAAGTCCCAAATCCTTAAAAACAATGTCTTTCTGCAGAATTTTATGTGTACCGATTATAATATCAATTTCACCCGTCGCAAGCTTTTTAATGATTTCCTTTTGTTGTTTGGGTGTGCGGAATCGGGATAACATTTCCACATTTATCGGATATTCTTTCATTCTGTCGACAAACGTATTGTAATGCTGTTGAGCAAGAATTGTGGTAGGAACAAGATATGCAACCTGTTTGCTGTCCATAACAGCTTTAAATGCGCATCGGAGAGCAACCTCGGTTTTTCCGTAACCAACATCACCGCAAAGAAGTCTGTCCATAGGCTTGTCGCTTTCCATATCGGCTTTTGCTTCTTCGATGGATTTAAGCTGGTCTGCAGTTTCTTCGTACGGAAACATCTGTTCAAAGTTCTTCTGCCAATCGTTGTCGGGCGAAAAACTAAACCCTTTTTTAGTGCTTCGTTCAGCATATAATGCAACAAGCTCATCGGCAATATCTTCAAGAGCTTTTACAACGCGTTTTTTAACTCTTGAAAAATCAAGTCCGCCCATTTTGTTGAGCTTAACCTTTTTGCCGTCGTTTGATACATATTTGTTGACGGTATCAAGAGATGTTGCGGGCACATAAAGAACATCGGTATCTTTATATTCAATCTTCAGATAATCTCTTATTATTCCGTCAACTTCCATACGGTGCATACCAAGATATTCACCAATTCCGTGTACCTGATGCACAACGAAATCGCCAACGGATAAATCAGCATATGATTTTATCTTTATACCCGGCATTGTATTTGCTTTACTGCGGTGTTTTGCCTTGCCGAAAAGCTCGGCAGAGCTTATTACAACACTGTTTAAAGACGGATATTCAAATCCGCTTCCAAGACTGCCCGGAGCAATAAGAATATTTTCACTATCGGCAAAATGAAATTCTTCGCCTAGCTCAGCAAAAATGCCGTTTTCTTCAAGTGTTTGCCTGAAAGCAGTGGTTTTTGATTTTGTACCTGCTAGAATAGTAATATGGTAATTCTTCTGTTTCCAGGATTTAATATCTTCAATAATAAGGTCAATTCTACCGTTGTAAGAGGAAAGACTGCGGCTTTCTAGTTCATAGCTTTTTTTAGCATCTATAAAATCACTTTCGGCATTAACACTGCTTATGGTAACAACCGGCGCAAGTGATGACCTGACAATACTGCTTAAATCGCACAAATATGCACCATCAAATAGCGGCATACTGTCATTTTCGGCAAACTGTGTAAGAATACTTAACATTTCTTTTTCGTATGCTTCAGCTCTTGATTTAAGTGCAGGAGGATAGTCAAGAAAAAGTACAAAATCACGGTTCAAATACGACAGTATTGAAGAAATATTTTCATAAATAAACGGTACATATCTGTCTGCCGACGGGAAATAATGCTCTTCTTCAAAACGTTCAATATCACGTGCCGTCCAGTCGGTTTTCGGATATTCGTTAATTTTACTGATAACCGATGAAACATCGTCATAAATAAGCTCACGACAGCAGGTTATGCGGCAGGAATCGGTAGTGTTTTGCGAAATCTGCGATGTTGCATCAAAAAACCTTATGGTTTCAACCTCGTCGTCAAAAAACTCAATTCGTATAGGACTTTCATATGTGGGTGGGAATATATCAAGAATACCGCCCCTGAAATTCATCTGACCGATACCTTCAACAAGGTCGCTGCGTTTATATCCCATAATCGCAAGGCTATGTGTAAGTTCATCAAAATCAAGCCTTGTTCCTATGCTTATTTCATATAAAAATTTACTGTATATTTCTTTTGGTACGGTGTACTGTAGGACAGCGTCAATAGGTGCAACAACAATAATATCTTTATGATTTAAAATTCTGTCAATAACTGCAAGTCTGTCGTTATTGATACGAAGTGCCGCAGTTTCAATATTATAAAAAATATAGTCTTTAGCAGGGAATAACACAACGTTATCACTACCATGATAGAAACACAAATCTTCATACAGAATTTTTGCATCATACATATTTTCGGCAACGACAAAAGCACTCTTTTTGACTTTGTCTAAAAGAGTGTGAATCAAATCAGCACGAGCGGAAGATGTAACCCCGCTTACCGAAACTCCGGATATGCCGGACGAAATATCGGCGGCAAGACTATTAAATTCCGGAAGGCTGTTTAGCTGCTGCATATCATTCCTCCGTGTCAGGTTTTCCGTTATATTTGCTCATTGCAAGTGCGGTGTTTCCTTTCAGAATAAGTGGAATCGCCTTAACAACAATTTCTGCGGATTTATCAAGAATATCCGTTTCCTGTTTACTCATTGTGCCCAAAACGTGGTTAATCATATCAGCCTTGCCGTGTTCAGGCTGTCCGGCACCAATTTTGATGCGGGTGAATTTGTCGGAATTAAGACGTAGAATAATATCTTTAATTCCGTTATGTCCGCCGGCACTTCCGGATGTGCGAATACGTATTTTGCCGGTCGGCAGGTCAATATCATCGTGGATAACAATTAGGTCTTCTGGGAGAAGTTTATAAAAATGCATAGCTTCAATAAGGGAAGTACCGCTTAAATTCATAAAAGTCTGTGGTTTTATAAGTATTACCTTTTCTCCGTCAATTGTGCCCTGACCGTATAATGCCTTATATCCAAGCTTGTTAACTTTTATATCAAAATGGTCGGCAATATAGTCTATTGCACCAAATCCAATGTTATGACGTGTACCGTCATATTTGCTTCCCGGATTTCCGAGCCCTGCAATAATTTTCATATATGTCACATCCTTCTGTATATAACAAAATAGCTGTAACAAAATATGCTACAGCCACAATTTCTGGTCTGAGTGGGGAGACTTGAACTCCCGGCCTCTTGAACCCCATTCAAGCACGCTACCAAACTGCGCCACACCCAGTTATCAATATTACTTAGATATTATACACTATATTTTTATAAAAATCAAGTACTTTTTGCTATAAAATTAAAAATCTATTGACATTTAAGTTATGTTTGATATAATATTTTTCGTGGAAAGAAAGTGTTGGTGAATTGCAAATGAAAAATATACTCGATGCACCGTTTATTGACGAAATGAAAAAAACAACGGCCAATATGTACCGTCTGGGATGGGATGAACGTAACGGCGGAAATATCAGCTATATGCTTAATGAGGCTGAAGTGGAAGAATATCTTGATTTAAACAAGGTAATCCGCACAATTCCTATCGGTTTTGAAGCTAAAAGTATGATAGGTAAAATCTTTGTTGTAACAGGTCGTGGCAAATATTTTAAAAATGTAGAGTTTGATCCTGAAAAAAATCTTGGTATCATCCGCATTGCGGAAGACGGTGTAACAGCTGAACTTTTATGGGGATATTCGGACGGCGGTGTATTTACATCGGAATTTCCGTCGCATCTTATGAGCCATATGGCACGTGTTACAGTAGACTCTGAAAACAGGGTTGTTATGCATACTCATCCTACACATACCCTTGCAATGAATTATGTTCACGAGCTTGATGATAAAAAGTTCACTCATTCTCTTTGGGAAATGTGTACAGAATGTATTGCAGTTTTCCCTGAGGGTGTAGGTACACTGCCGTGGATGCTTTGCGGTACAAATGAAATTGGTGAAGCAACAGCGGAAAAAATGAAAGATTTCAGAGTTGTTGTATGGGGAATGCACGGCGTGTATGCAGCAGGAAAAGATATGGACGAAACGTTCGGTCTTGTTGAAACTGTTGAAAAAGCAGCACAGATATATATGCTTACTGCACACCTGCCGAGAGTAAATACAATTAAAGACGAAGAAATGATGGAACTTGCCGAATACTTTGGTGTAAATTACAGAAAAGACTTTTTTAATCTATAATACATAATAAAAGCCCCGCATCTGCGGGGCTTTACTTTTTAGAATAATCCGGTTATTTCACCGTTATTTATATCAATATTATTTGCAGCAGGAACTTTTGGAAGACCGGGCATTGTCATTATATTACCGGTTTTAACAACCACAAAACCTGCGCCGGCTGAAATATCAACCTGTTTTACTGAAATTGTAAATCCTTTCGGTCTGCCGAGAAGCTGCGCGTTATCGGAAAGGGAGTACTGCGTTTTCGCAATACATACCGGCAGATTACCATAACCCATAGATTCAATAAGGTCAATGGATTTAAGTGCTGCCATATCGTATTTAACATCATCAGCACCATAAACCTTTGTTGCAATGGCTTGTATTTTATCTTTTATTCCGCCTTCAAGTGTATAGAACTGATGGAAATCATTTGGTTTTTCACACAGTTCGAGCACTTTTTCTGCAAGAGCTATTCCGCCTTCAGCGCCTTTTGCAAATACTTCGCAAAGTGCAAACTGCGCACCGCGCTGTTCACAGAATTCTTTAACGAGAGCAATTTCAGCATCTGTATCTGTATGGAATCTGTTTAATGTTACAACAGGAGTAACCCCGCAAGAGAGTATGTTTTCAATATGTTTTTCAAGATTGCAAAGACCTTCTTTTACTGCTGCCAGGTTTTCGTTTTGCAAATCTTCCTTTTTAACGTGACCATTATATTTGAGTGAACGGATTGTTGCAACAATAACAACTGCGCTTATATTAAGACCTGCCTGACGGCATTTAATGTCAATGAATTTTTCTGCACCAAGGTCAGCACCGAAACCTGCTTCTGTTATGCAGTAATCGCCAAGTTTAAGCGCAAGCTTGGTTGCACGAACACTGTTACATCCATGCGCAATATTAGCAAACGGACCACCGTGGATAAGACAGGGAGTGTTATCAAGTGTCTGTGCAAGGTTTGGTTTGATTGCATCATTAAGAAGAACGGCGAGTGAACCTACCACATCAAGCTGGGATGCTATTACGGGCTTGCCGTCATATGTGTAAGCAACAATGATTTTGCCAAGACGTTCTTTTAAATCATCCATATCTTCGGCAAGACAAAGGATTGCCATAATTTCAGATGCAACAGTTATTTTAAAACTGTCTTGGCGGGGGATGCCGTCTACAGTGCTTCCAAGACCTACAACAACGTTGCGGAGTGCTCTGTCGTTCATATCAACGGCACGTGTCCATACAACACGTCTGGGGTCGATATTAAGAGGATTACCCTGGAATATATGGTTATCAATAACAGCTGAAAGAAGATTGTTTGCAGCTGTCATTGCGTGAATATCACCGGTAAAATGAAGATTTATATCTTCCATTGGAACAACCTGTGCATATCCGCCGCCTGCCGCACCGCCTTTAACTCCGAATACCGGACCAAGAGAAGGTTCTCTTACTGCAATTACAGCGTTTTTGCCCATTTTGCACATTGCCTGTCCAAGACCAACAGTTACTGTTGTTTTTCCTTCGCCATACGGAGTAGGGTTGATAGCAGTAACGAGGATAAGTTTTCCGTCCTTTTCGTTTTCAAGACGTTTAAAAGCATCATCGCCGATTTTAGCTTTATACTTTCCGTAAAGCTCAAGTTCGTCGTCCAAAATACCTACTTTTTTAGCAATTTCGGTAATGGGAAGCATTTTACATTCGTTAGCAATCTGG
>JAZRHB010000051.1:0-1652 GCA_045644605.1 Clostridia bacterium | reverse complement strand
TGTTCGTAGGTTACATTATTTCCACCATCACAAGCCGTCATTCCAAACAATGAGAGTGATATTAAAAGCATTATAATCAATCCTTTAACTTTTTTCATAGTATTTGCTCCGTTTTGTTTTTTTATAAACTGAGTATCCGTTTTTCGATCTCGGCAATTACAGCTTTGAATACCTCATCGCTTTCGCCCGTGGGATCGGGCAGGTTCCAATTATCGTCAAATGCTCTGCCGATATATGGGCAACCAACATCACAACCCATTGAAATTACCACATCAGGTGTGGGTATTTTGTCTATGGTTTTGATATACTGTGTTTGTTCCATATCGATACCGTAGAGTTGTTTCATAAGCCGAACGGCATCTTGATTAATTTGTGGTTTGGCTTCAGTTCCTGCTGAGTAAAAATCGTATTTATCCCCTGCGAAGCGTTTGCCGAGTGCTTCGGCAATCTGACTTCGGCAAGAATTATGAACGCAAAGAAATGCTATTTTCTTCATCTGAACGGACACCTCGCACCGATACATTGATTATTCTGTGATGAGTGAACGCATTTAATTTCGTCAAGTTCCATCTCAATACCGAGGTTTTCTTTAACAAACTCCACCGCCTTGGTTATGGCAAGGTAAGAATCACGCTTACAACAACGAGGGCCGCCGACCTCACCGATTGCACCAAGAGCTTTTGAGGTCATTTTGTTGGAAAGTCCCCACGCTTCGTTGGCAAGGGGTGTTGAGCCAGTAACGATAGAAACAAACATACCGGCACTGATTCCTGCACCGCAAGCGCCCCAAAAACCGCAAGCTCCGCCGGGAACTTGTTTGCCTCGCGATTGCATTTCCACCAAGGCTTTCGGTAAATCAATGTTACCGCCTGCGTTCTTATAAGCAGTCAGTAGTGCCACACCCACCATAATATGATGTTCGGGGCCGTGCATATGGCAAAAAGGTAGTGCCATCAACTTTTGCAAAATCAGAAGAGGATTCTTTGAAGTTTCGGCAAGGCAGACAGCGATGATGGAATCGATACCGCCGGTATGACATTCGTTACAAACATAATGTCCCTTTTCGCAAGCAGTCTTGCTATTTTCTTTTTTATGACAAAGGGCACATTCCATTTGCGTTTCGTTTTCTAAATATGTAAGCGGTGCTCCGCAAATTAAACATTCGTCTTTCATAAATTTTCCCTCAAAAATATTTGAATTTTGTTATCAGTCAATATATTATTCACTTACTTAAATTTATAATTGAATAGACCATAATGCCAACACCAATACCAAATAATACACAACCATATACTTCGGTTAACTGGTTTGCAAAGAATCCTACTGTTCCACTACCCAAAGCACATAATATTGCAAATAACAATTTCTTCTTTTTCATATAGGTATACCTCTCTATAAATTGAATTCATCAGAAAATTCCTTTATTATATTTAATCATCGCCTTAAAGCTTAAAACAAGCCCTACAATAATACCAACAATTAAAACTGCGGTTCCAATTAAAACGAAGATGTTATTTTCGGTATATAAAGTTATAGCAGACAAAATGCTGAATGTTATTATACCCACACCGATAATAACAGTACCTAATCCCACTTGTTTTCCAAACGGAATCCTATCTTCTTCGGAAACTCTATGGCGATGATATGAATGT
>JAZRHB010000050.1:0-39234 GCA_045644605.1 Clostridia bacterium | reverse complement strand
ACGAATATCCTTCCTGGGAGAATGTTCTGCAAAAGGAACCGTCAAGAGGGTTATAGCATAATATGTTATGATCGGCATTATTTTGTGCCGTTTATATAGATAAAAGCGCAGAAGGGAAGTTTTCCTTTCTGCGCTTTCTTTGTGTGAGTAAAGAAAAAACTGTCGGTTATCACCGACAGTTTCATGAATTTCTTATTTGAACTTTCTTTTTCTAGCCGCTTCGGACTTTTTCTTTCTTTTTACGCTTGGTTTTTCGTAGTGTTCTCTTTTGCGAAGTTCAGATAAAACACCCGATTTTGCGCAGGAACGCTTAAATCTGCGAAGAGCGCTTTCCAAGGTTTCATTTTCTTTAATTCTAATTTCTGACATTTAATTTCCCTCCTTCCGCTTTTGCACAATACATCAAGCAATGCAACGTATTCGGAAGATTTTGTGTCTTATCGCACAAATTATATTATACAATACCAAATTATAATTGTCAAGCTTTTTTATTTTTATCTGTTTTTAACAATTTTCACAAGCTGAATTATCACAGTCGGCACAAAAGCAAGTCCAATTATTGCAAGAATATTTGTCGTGCTAAATGCCGCTATTTCAAAGAGTCTGCCAAGAAACGGCACAAACATTACAAGCGCAAGCAATGCAATTCCTGCAACAAAAGCTCCTATGCTTGCTTTATTGCTAAAAAGACCAATTTTGAATATCGAACTGTCACTTCTGCAGTTAAATCCGTGGAACAATCTTGCGAGTGTGAGAGTTGCAAAAGCCATCGTACTTGCAAGCTCCGGTCCGCCGGCATTCTTCCCTATATGGAATGCTATCATAGTGCACAGTGCAATAAGTCCGCCTTGAAGCAGAAGTTCAGTCATAAAGCTTTTATTCAATATACTTTCCTTCGGGTCCCTCGGTTTTTGGGAAAGAAGATTATCCTCCGGTGATTCCATTCCTATCGCAATTGCCGGAAGGCTGTCCGTAAGAAGATTCATAAACAGCAGGTGCACAGGTGCAAACGGCACCGGAAGCGCAAAGATTGATGTGTAAAGTACCGAAAGAATACCTGCCATATTGCCCGAGAGCAAAAACTTAATTGCGTTCTTTATGTTTCTGTACACGTTTCTTCCGTTTGCAACCGCTTTTATAATTGTCGCAAAATTATCATCAGTCAATATCATTGCAGAAGCATCTTTGGAAACTTCAGTTCCTGTAATCCCCATTGCAACACCAATGTCGGCTTTTTTGAGTGCAGGAGCATCGTTAACTCCATCCCCCGTCATTGCAACAATATTACCTTTTTTCTGCCATGCATTTACGATGCGGATTTTGTTTTCAGGAGATACTCTGGCATAAACCGAAATCTTACTGATTTTTTCAAACAGTTCTTCTTCTCTCATTGCATCAAGCTCAACACCGGTTACGGCAATATCTCCGTCTTCAAATATACCGATTTGTTTTGCTATTGCTGTTGCCGTAATTTTATGGTCACCGGTTATCATAACCGGTTTTATTCCTGCACGTTTTGCATCAGCTACTGCTTCTTTTGATTCTTCTCTCGGCGGGTCCATCATAGATATAAGTCCTGTAAAGATGTAATCATTTTCGTCTTCAAGAGTGAGCGAGTAGCTTGCATCTGTTGCCTTATATGCAAATGCAAGTACACGAAGTCCATTTTCGGAAAACTCCATATTTTTAGCAAGAATTGTTTCTTTATCTTCATCTGTAATCGGACGGATGCCTTCACTTGTACGGATACGGGTTGTTCTGTCAAGAATTACATCAAGCGCACCTTTTGTCATCATTGTCGGCTCGCCGTGAAGCAGATATTTTGTGGACATCAGCTTTCTGTCGGAATCAAACGGAATTTCCGCAAGCCTTGGCATAACCGCACGGAAAAATTCTTCATTAAGGTCAATACTGCGCACCATTTCAAGAAGGCAGAATTCCGTCGGGTCACCTATTCCCTTTCCGCCAATAAGGGCAGAATCATTTGTGAGCATTGCATTGTAAAGCAAATATCTGTGAAGCTGATTTTTCAAATCAATATCCTTTGGATTAAGAGTTTCCCCATCCACATATACCTGCTGAACAGTCATTTTATTTTGTGTAAGAGTTCCTGTTTTATCAGAACAAATAACAGATACCGAGCCAAGACTTTCTACTGCTTTTAGTTCTTTAATAATGGCATTTTCTTTCGCCATTTTCTGTGTACCCATCGCCTGCACGATTGTTACAATTGAGCCAAGTGCTTCCGGAATTGCCGCTACCGCAAGTGCTACGGCAAACATAAGCGAATCAAGAGGCGGCATTTTGCGCCACAGACTTAATCCGAACACAACAGCGGATATTACCATAATTACCATAGCAAGGCGGCTACTGAACTGATCAAGACTTATCTGAAGCGGTGTTTTCTTTTCTTTGGTTGCATTCATCAGTGCCGCAATTTTACCGATTTCCGTATTCATTCCGGTACCGGTTACAACAACGGTTGCACGTCCGTATGTTACAAGGCTTCCGGAATAAACCATATTAACTCTGTCACCAAGCGGAAGTTCTTCCGTTATATCAACATCCTGCTTATCCACATTGGTAGATTCACCCGTAAGCGAACTTTCATTTACCTGAAGTGAAAAATTCTCAATGATACGTCCGTCCGCAACTACCATATCCCCCGCTTCAAGAACAACAACATCGCCGGGAACAACATATCTTGACGGAATTTCAATTTTCTGTCCGCCGCGGATAACTTTTGCGTTCGGCGACGACAGTGATTTTAAACTATCAAGCGATTTTTCGGCTTTTTTATGCTGAATTGTACCGAGCACTGCATTCATAATTATAACAGCAAAAATAACTATTGTACTTTCTGTATTGCCCGAAAGCATAGAAATTATTGCCGCCGCAATAAGAATTATAACAAGCAGATCTGCAAACTGGGACAAAAACACCTGCAGGGTGCTTTTTCTTTTACCTTCTTTAAGAACATTTTCACCTTTTTCATTCAAAATCTTTTGTGCATTTTCGTTGGAATGCCCCTCATGTGTTACCCCAAAGGCACCAAGAACCTGTTGCTTTGCAAGTAAATAAAATTCTTTCATATATTTTCCTCCTGATGTAAAAAAAAAGACTTTCGGCTATGAAATATCATAGCCAAAAGTCTCGTAACCGTTGTGCGGTATGTGCCACCAAGTTATTTCTAACTGCGATTGTTGACGACACATTTAAACTACTCCCTTTTGGTAAATTCAGTATACCCTTTTTTCATAAAAATGTCAATACTTTTTTATACTTCCGTCGGGCATCAGCCAAATTACTTCATCAAGCGCGAGTTTCTTCGACAATTCCATCCCTTCTTCATGTGTCATTAAAAACAAGGCTGTAGAAAGTGCATCACTGACACCCGCATCATCACAAACAACCGATACGGATGTAAAATTTTCGCCCGGCATAAGAGTTGAAGCATCTATAATATGATGATAGTTTTTCCCATCAACCGTATAATATCTCTGATAGTTTCCGCTTGTTGCAACAGCCTGATTTGATAAGTCAACCTGCGCTATATATTGTTTCGAACTTTTTGTATCAGGATTTTCTATACCTGCAGTCCATGGCTTTGCATCCCCTTTGTTTCCGATTGCACGCACATTTCCGCCAACATTAATAAGATATCCCGAAACACCTTTTTCTTCTAAATACCGGGCAACTTTTTCAAGTGCATATCCTTTTGCCACGGCACCCACATCAAGCGTCATATCCTGGTCTTTAAGGAAAACCGTTCCGACAACTTCATCAATTACAACATTATTTATATCAGTATGCTTGCTTGCTTCTTTCAATAAATTTTCAGGCGGAACCGACAGTCCCTCTTCTCTGTACTCGTGCCATAAAGAAAGGACGCTTCCCATTGCAACATTTACTTTGCCGTTTGAAAGCGTATACATTTCTTTTGACAACTTAAGTAAATCTATAATTTCACTGTCAACTTTCAGTTCTTTTCCCGCTTTGTTTAATGAACACAGATTGTTCATATTTTCATACTCGTTGTATATGTCATACAAACGGTGGTATTTCATCAAAAGAGCTTTAATCTCTCCGCATACCGTATCAAACTCTTCTTTTGAGTTTTCGTATCCCACAATTGTAGTAACGGTATCAAAACATTCAAAAGAATAGTCAGTATATTTAGTTTTACCATTTGAACATCCTGCAAAGCACAGAATCAGTGCAACTGTAATAAATGACAGAATAAAACGTTTCATACATTTCTCCATACATAAAAAGGAGATTTATTATCTCCCTTTTATAGCTTTATTAAGATATTTTGTAACGACGCCACCGGCTATCCCCGTTAAAACCCCTGCCGCCGTTCCCGTAAATAAAAGAACAATCATATAATATCCTATTTGAATATTTTCAAGAATAAGCATTGCTGTAAGCACCTGCCCAAGATTATGACAAACCGCCCCCGCAACGCTTACGCCAACCGATGAAAATGTATTTATTTTCTTTAAAATTGCCATAACAGCAAGACTAAATAACGCTCCCACCAGAGAGTATATCATTGATACGGCGTTTCCGAAAAGAAGTGCCGATACAAAGATTCTTACAACAGAAAGGGCAAGCGCTTCTTTTACTGAAAAAAGGTACAGACAAACAAGTATTACAATATTTGCAAGACCCATTTTTATCCCCGGTACAGCCGGATAAAGCGGCGGAAACAGAGTTTCCACATAGGATAAAACCAATGCCGCCGCCGCAAAAAGCGACAAAAGCACCAGTTTATTCGTGCTTTTTTTCATTGGTTACACCCCCGTATTATTTGCCGATTTCTATTACAAGTTTTGCCGGCAGACACACAATTGTATCACCCGTTTTTGAAACCGGACGGTGATTTACACATATTTTATCAGGACAACTCGCCTGTGAAATATATGCCTTCCCGTTTTCTATGACAAGTATGTTTGTATTGTTTCCATCCGTTATCGGCATTGTCATATTTTCGTCAAGAGGATAAACCGCAATTGTTTCTCCATTTTTTATAACCAAAACATTATTCCCTTCTGCCCGCAACGAAAAATAGAAAAACGCCGTCACAAGAGCAACAATAACAATAACCAGAATCAATATGATATCGTTACGTAATCTTTTCATATTCTTTTTACACAGAACACCGGACAAACTTCAATACACACTCCGCATCCCGTACACTTATCATAGTTTATAGTTGCAAGATTATTTTCTACGACAATTGCATTTTCAGGACAGTTGTTTTCACATTTTTTACAGCCTATGCATGCATTTTTGCACGCGCTTCGTGCTGCTGCGCCTTTATCTTCATTTTTACACAAAACTACAGTATTTTTTATATCCGGAATAATGGAAATAATACCTCTCGGGCACGCAGCTACACACATTCCGCATCCTACGCATTTTCTTCTGTCAATGCGCGCAACACCATCTCTAACACATATAGCATCATTAGGACATACCGCCGCACAGTCACCACTGCCGAGACAGCCATATTTACACTCGTGAGGGCCGCCGTACAACTGCAATTTTGCAATGCAGGAATCAACCCCGAAATAATCGTTTTTTTCTTTTACGGCATCACATGTACCGTTACAATGCACTACCGCTATCGCTTCAACCACATCTTCTGCAGCAACTCCTAGAATTTCGGCAATTTCTGCCGCTATGGAATCCGCTCCCGGAACACAAAGGTTTGTTTTTGCATTACCGTATGAAAGAGCTGCAGCATAGTCGTCACAGCCTTTATACCCGCAGGCACCGCAGTTAATCCCCGGAAGACACGCGCGAATCTGTTTTGCTGTTTCGTCTTCTTCAACTTTCATAAAATGAGATGCAACCGACAGCAAAAGACTTGCCAGAAGACCCAACGCAGCTATGACAGCAAGTGCAATTAATATACCGTTCATATGTAATCTCCTACTTCAACAAATTTTCAATAATTCCGGCAAAACCAAAGAATGACAGCGACACAAAGGAAGCAGCTATCAAGGTTACAGGAAGTCCTTTTAAATATTTGGGCACTTTTTCTTCGTCTATTCTTGAACGAACACCCGAAAACAGTACCATTGCAAGAAGAAATCCAAGTCCGCATCCGAGTGAGCTTACCATTGACTGAACAAAGCTGTAGCCGTCGGAAATATTGTTTATTGTAACACCAAGAACCGCACAGTTTGTTGTTATAAGCGGCAGGTATATACCAAGACTTTTACTGAGCGCCGGTATGTACTTTTTAAGAACTATTTCCGTGAACTGTACCAATGTGGCTATAACAAGAATGAACACCATTGTCTGCAGATATTCAAGTCCCAGTTTATCAAGAATAAAAGTTTGCACCGGCCATGTAACCGCCGTTGCCACAAGCATTACAAATGTAACGGCAATGCCCATACCCGTTGCCTGGTCAAGCTTTTTTGATACACCAAGAAACGGACAAATGCCCAGAAACTGACTGAGAACATAGTTATTTACAAGCACTCCGCCCATAAGAATTGATATAAGAAGTTTTGCATTTTCCATAATTATTCAGCCCCCTTTTCGCCACAAGCTGTGCAGTTTCCTGCATTGGGGCATCCTTCGCACGCAAAAGTTGTTTTTTTCGGCGCGTTGCCTTTTGTAATTGCGGTAACCGCAAAAATAAGAAGGCCATATACCAGAAGTCCGCCCGGAGCTTTAGTAAGTATTGCTATTGTATGGTCTTTAATTACCGGAACTGCCATACCCATAAATGTACCGGCACCAAATACTTCACGCACAAGCGCCATAAGCAAAAGTGCAATAGTAAATCCAAGACCCATTCCTATACCATCAAGAACGGATTTGCCAACAGAGTTTTTACTTGCAAACATTTCCGCTCTGCCAAGCACTATACAGTTTACCGTAATAAGTGCAAGATAAACACCCAGAAGGTCATAAAGTGCGGGCAGATATGCATGCATAAACATTTGCACAAGAGTTACAAACCCCGCAATTATAACGATATAACACGGTATACGAACTATATCGGGAATAAACTTACGGAGAAGTGATACTACTGCATTTGAGCATATAAGAACCGCCATTGCGGCAATACCCATTGAAAGTGCGCCAATGATGGTTGTTGTGGTTGCAAGTGTAGGACAAGTACCGAGTACAAGCACAAACACCGGATTTTCACGGATAAGACCTTTGAGAAGTATTGACATATTACTTTCCTTTTTCATAAGTTTCAGGCCCCTCCTTTATTTAAACTGTTTAAAACACCAGCCGCTACAAGAGCGTCCTTTACTGCATTTTTATACGCAACTGTGGTTTTTGTTGCCGATGCTATTGTATCAACTGAATCTATACTGTTAATCGTTCTTTTCACAAGCGAATTGCCATAGGTTTTTTCGTACCCGAGTGTTTCACTGCTTGTCATACAGGTTGCCCCTGTTACAAGTCCGTTTTTGTCAACACCGCACAAAATAACAAGCCCCGACGAATATCCGGAGGTTTCAAGTTTGAAGACATATCCTCCACCGGTTTCGCCATAAACTTCTTTTACAGTGTCGGGAAGATTGGCAGTTGTTATATCAACAGTTGAAAATTCGTTTCCTTCCGGCATTACAACCTTCAAAGACTGTTGTACCGCTTCCGCTTCATTTGTTTCTATAATTGGTAATGTCAGCCCGTTTGTAGCTGCAAGGGCAATTCCAATAACTGCACAGATTATTGTTAAGGCAAAAACGCTTTTTAAATAATTTTTCATGCTTTTTTACCTCCGAAAACCTTTAATGCCGTCCATTTATCAATATACGGAGTAAGTATATTCATAAGCAGAATTGCAAATGATACGCCTTCCGGATATACACCCCATATACGTATCAAAACCGTAATAATTCCGGCGCCGACACCAAAAACTACTTTTCCCCACGGAGTTGCAGGGGAAGTTACATAATCCGTAGCCATAAAGATTGCACCGAGAAGCAGTCCTCCGGACATAACATCTGCAAGTGCCATCATTGCATTTCCGTCAAAAACTGCAAGTGTAAATACAAATGTTGTTAAAATATATGTAACCGGCAAGTGCCATGTTATAACCCTTCTCACAAGAAGATATATAAATCCCGCAAGAAGAGCGGGCACACAGGTTTCACCGATTGTTCCGCCTATTCTGCCCCAGAACAGCACACTAAAATCAGGCATAACGCTTCTTTCTATTACTGCAAGCGGAGTTGGTCCTGCCACGGTATCTACAGGAAATGCCGTAGACGCCATTGAACCAAATGATATAACCATAAGTACCCTGGCTGTAATTGCAGGGTTTACCATATTACATCCCAATCCGCCAAAACAGCATTTAACAATTACAATGGCAAAAACTGCGCCAAACGCCGCCTGCCATAACGGAATATTTGACGGCAGATTAAGTGCAAGTAACAGTCCTGTTACTGCCGCGCTGAAATCACCTATTGTTTGTTCTTTTTTTACAATTATATTGAAAAGTGCTTCTGAAATAACCGCAGATGCAATACAAACCGCAATTACAAGAGCTGCTCTTATGCCGAAAAGCATCGTACCGACTACTGCTGCCGGAAGAAGTGCTATTATAACATCACGCATAATCTGAGCTGTGCTGTTGTTTGCATGTATATGCGGAGAAGATGAAAGGTTTAATTTATCAGACATTATTTTTTATCCTCCTCTTCTTTTTTCGAAGCTCTGTGTACTGCAAGAGCTGTTTTTGCAAGACGCATATTCTGTACAAGCGGTCTTGCCGCCGGACAGATATATGAACAGCAACCGCACAGCATACATGTATCTACACCACGCGCCGCTACCGCATCAAAATCTTTATTATTATGCGCATGCACAACTTCTGCCGTATTTATCCCGAACGGACAGTTATTTACACACGCTCCGCAACGGATACACGCCGTTTCTTTCGGATATTTTGCCTCTTTTTCAGACATAGCAATAATTGCATTTGTGTTTTTTAATACAGGCGCAGTAAAATCAGAAACAGAAATTCCCATCATCGGTCCGCCATAAAGAACTTTTACCGGATTTTCTTTAAGTCCGCCGCAAAATTCAAACACATCTTCAATCGAAGCTCCTACAGGAGCAATAATGTTTTTGGGTTCTTTTACTGCTTTTCCGTCTACTGTAATACATTTTTTTACAAGCGGCATTCCCGTTTTAAGATATTCACCTATACACGCAAGTGTTGTACAGTTACATACAATGCAACCCACATCAATGGGTAGTTTACCGGTTTCAACAACTTTGCCGGTAGTATGATAAATAAGCACCTTTTCGCCGCCCTGCGGATAGATTGGCGGCAACACCTTAACTGTAACGCACTCATCTTTTGCCGCAAGCTCTTTCATTTTGGATATTGCTTCTTTTTTATTATTTTCAATTCCGATAATTACCTTTTTTATACTAAGAATTTCTTCAAGCACTTTAAGGGCATACGCCATATCGTCACTGCGCTCGGTCATTGTAAGCGTATCGCTTGTTATGTACGGTTCACATTCGGCACCGTTTATTATAAGCTCTTCTATTTTTTCGGGGTCTGCGGCAAATTTCACATGAGTCGGGAAACCCGCGCCGCCAAGACCTACTATTCCGCTTTTTGCTATTGCATCAATAAGGTCTTCCCTGGTTTTAACCACCGGCGCTTTTATTTCAGGGTCAGCAGTTTGCAAGCCGTCGCTTTCTATTACAACCACAGCAGCTTTTCTTCCGTCCGACTGCACTCTTTCACAAACTTCTTTTACTGTTCCCGATACACTTGAATATATTGCAGCAGATACAAACCCGCTTTGTTCACCAATTAAACTACCAACGCACACTGTATCGCCCACTTTTACTATCGGCGTTGCCGGTTTCCCAATATGCATATTCATTGGTATTGACACTACTTTTGGCGTGCTCATAACAACGGGTAACATTCCTGCTGTTCCTTTTTTATGGGGCACATGCACCCCGTGAAGTGAAAATGCCATCTATACTAACCCTCCCAATAATCATCTGCAAATTGTATACAATTTCATTTTTCTCATTATAATATATGCTAAAACAAATGTCAATAATTGTTAAAAAATAGACAAATTCTCTTTTAAAAAGTGGCAAATCGTTTCCGTTTTCCGAACAAAAAGACCTCTTGAAGTCAGAGGTCTTTTGTCTACTATTCTATCATATTATCAATAAATATGCCATATCCCCTTGTGGGGTCGTTTACAAAAACGTGGGTTACGGCGCCTACGAGTTTACCATTCTGGATTATCGGACTGCCGCTCATTCCCTGCACGATACCGCCCGTTTTTTCTATAAGACGTTCGTCTGTGATTTTTATAATCATTGATTTTGAACTTTTACCACTGTTATACATAACTTTCTGAATTTCAATATTAAAATTTTCCACGTTATTCCCATTAACAGTCGATAAAATACAGGCCGCACCTTCACGGACATCCCATCTTGGTGCCACAGGCATTTTTTCTTTATTTTCTATTTCAAGAAGAGTTCCGTAAATTCCGGTAGCACCATTTTTAGTTACTGTACCAACAATTTCTGTATCGCCGGAAAATACCCCTTTAAGCTCTCCCGGGGTACCTTTTTCTCCTTTTACCACAGTATTTACATACACATTTTCTATACTGCCGGTTTTAACGCTGTAGCTTGTCCCGATATCACTGTCCGTAATACTGTGTCCAAGCGCGGCAAACTGCTTTGTTGCCGGATTATAAAAGGTCATTGTTCCAATTCCTGCGGCAGAGTCTTTTACCCATACACCAATTTTATATTTGCCGCTTGTTTTATCAAGCTGAGGCAATATTTTGGTGTCAAAAATTTTGTCATTTCTCTCTACGTTCAGTACATTCTCTTTTTCGCCGTTTTCACTTACAACATTCATCAGATGCATACTGTCTTCAACTTCAACACCGTTGATATTCAATATAATATCTCCCGGTTTTAATCCAGCATCGGTTGCAGGTGCCACTATAACTCCGTCTGTGCGTTCAAATCTTGCAACATCTATCACCAGGACACCTTTTGTATAGAGTTTTATCCCTACGACGTTACCTCCGGGAATTACTTCTGTTTCAGTGTTCACTCTTACACTTGCGCTTTGAAGCGGCATGCTGAATAAAGAAGGGGTTCCAAATTCTCCCATATTTGCCGATGATGTTATACAATAAATCAAAATTGTATAAACTACAACCATCATCGTCTTTTTAAATTTTTGCATTTTTTCACCCCTCAAATTTAAGATGTCCACAAGGTGAATTTATATGCTGTGAAATAATAGTCGTTTTGTAAATTGAACGTTAATAATGAATATTATTTGCGAAATATTGCAAAAATTTTTTAATATTATGCTTGAAATATTCTAACTTTTACTATATAGCTAAAACATTTATTAAAAAAATTAAGGGGAATTTTTTACTATTTACTCCCTTAAACTTCAGGAATCTAGTTGAATAAAAATAAAAAATGTGCCGAAAAGGCACCTTTTTTATTTTTTAATGATATTGACAATTTTTAGTATTTGAGGTAAAATAGATAGTGTATGTGTAAAAACATGCGGAGGTGAATAAAATGGTAAAAAGTATGACAGGTTACGGAAGATATGAATCCGTAAGCGAAAGTCGTAAAGTTACATTTGAAATTAAATCTGTTAATCACAGATATGCTGATATTAACATTAAACTCCCCCGTGCCTATACTTTTCTTGAAGATGATATCCGTTCAAAAGTTTTAGCCGGTGTTTCAAGGGGTAAAATTGATGTATATCTTTCCGTTGAAAACTATGCAGGTCTTACACAGAGCATTGTTGTTGATACGGAGCTTGCAAAAGCTTATTATGACGCTATTTGTCAGGTAAGCGACGCAACCGGTACGGAAAAATGTAATTCCGCATCAAAAATTGCTTCTTTCCCCGATGTGCTTATTCCCAGAAGAGAAACTCTTGACGAGGACAGTATTCGTGCAGAAATTCTTCCCGTACTTGAAAAAGCACTTGATGAATTTATTAAAATGCGCGAACGCGAAGGGGTAAGACTTTCCGAAGCGCTTTGTAAATCTGTTGATTACATATTCGAAACAACACTGCAGATTGAAGCATATATGCCGGAAACAGTTAAAGAATACAGAGAAAATCTTACACAGAAAATTACTGAATTTCTTCAGAATTCCAATGTTGATGAAAACCGTATTTTAACCGAAGTTGCTATTTTCTCCGATAAAATATGCACAGACGAAGAAGTTGTAAGACTTAAATCTCATTGTGATGAGTTTAAACAGATTTTGAAATCGGACAAACCAATCGGCAGACGTCTTGATTTTCTGCTTCAGGAAATGAACAGAGAAATTAACACCATCGGTTCAAAATCAACCAAACTTGAAGTTCTTAATCTTGTTATTGAGGTAAAATGTGAACTTGAAAAATTAAGAGAACAGTCACAAAACATAGAATAGAGGAACACAAATGAAAAATCAGGATGGAATTAAACTTATAAATATTGGGTTTGGCAGTCTTGTTTCTGCAAACCGTCTTGTTGCCATCATAAGCCCGGAATCCGCACCTGTTAAGCGTATTATTCAGGAAGCGAGAGACCGCAGTATGCTTGTTGATGCAACATACGGCAGACGCACAAGAGCCGTTCTTATCACGGACAGTGACCACGTTATTCTTTCGGCTATCCAGCCAGAAACCGTTGCACACAGACTTTATGGCAAAGATGCTACCGAAATTATTATGGAGGCAGATGAAGATGAAGAGTAGTGGTGTACTTATTGTACTTTCCGGTCCCGCTGGGGTTGGTAAAGGTACAATTTGCAATAACCTTGTAGACAGCAACGAAAATATCTTTTTATCCGTATCTGCTACCACAAGAGCACCAAGAGGTGCCGAACAGGACGGCATAGAATATTTTTTCAAATCCAAAGACGAGTTTGAAAAAATGATTGAAAACGACGAACTTCTGGAATATGCTTCCTTTTGCGAAAACTATTACGGCACACCCAAAAAAGCCGTTATGGACAGAATAAACAGCGGAAACGATGTTATTCTCGAAATCGAAGTGCAGGGTGCTTTTCAGGTGAAAGAAAAATTTCCCGAAGCCGTGCTTGTGTTTATTCTCCCCCCGTCGTTCGAAGAGCTTAAAAATCGTCTTGTAGGACGAGGTACTGAAACCCCCGAGGTTGTTGAAAAACGCCTTGCAAGAGCACAAGACGAGCTTAAACTTGCAGCCGATTACGATTACATAATTGTAAACAACACAATTGATGATTCTACTTCTCAGCTTGCAGGTATTATAAATGCAGAAAAAAATAAACCATTCAGAAATAAACAGTTACTTCAGGAGGTATGTAAACTATGATTTATCCACCGATAAATGATCTTGTAAAAAAACTTGGAAAAAACGGCAACCGTTACAATCTTGTTATTGCAACCGCTAAAAGAACACGCCAGATTTCAGAAGCCGAAAAGAAACAGAATAAAGAAAAGCCGGCTGAACTTTCCGTTCTCGAAATGCGTATAAAAGAAAGAATGGAAAAGAAAAACGACAAAAAGGTTGTTAAACCTATCATCAAAGCTCTTGATGAGCTTATCAATGATGAACTTATCGTTATTGATACTGACGGTTACAAAACCGATAATTATACCGCAGGTACTATTGCTATGCCGTCCGAAAATGATATTATTATTGAAGACGATGGTGAATAATTGCCTGCAATGAGGCTGATTTTATGAAAAAAATTGCTCAGATAATTATAAATTCTGATGTAAAAAACACCGATAGAATCTATAGCTATTATGCCGACGAATCTCTTGACCTTAAAGAAGGTATGCGTGTTGAAGTTCCGTTTGGCAACGGAAACCGCAAGATGATTGGCTATTTTATAGGTTTTACGGATGAAAAGAAAGCTGAATATAATCTTAAAGACATAACACGGGTAATTGACAAAAAACCCGTGTTATCTCATAATGCCATAAATCTTGCCAAATATATCAGGCAGACGTGCATTTGTTCAATGGCAGAAGCAATTCATCTACTTCTTCCTCCGGTTGTGAATATGAAGTTTGAAAAACATATTTCGCTTACCGGAAAGGATTTTGCAGATGCATCTCTTTCCCCTACCGCAAGAAATATTCTTGATATACTTGCCGCCACCGGAAAATCTGCTGAAGTTAAAAAACTTCTTTCTGCCGCAGGTGTCAAATCTGCATCGCCTTTAAAAAAGCTTGAGGCAGAAGGCTACATTGAAATAAAAGAAGTTCCTGTCGGCAAGGCAAAAGAAAAAATGCAGAAGTTTGCAACCCTTACTGATGAAAATTTTGATATTGGCACCCTCAAATCATCGTCTAAAGCAGCAGCGGCTTTTGAGATAATTTCAAAATACAAAAGTCTGCCGGTAAGTGATGTTATAAGGCTTGCCGATTGTCCCCCGTCTTCCATAAAACTGCTTGAAAATAAAGGCGCAATTGTAATTGAAGAAAAACAGATACTGCGAAGACCGGGGCTTATTGATGATGTCACGCACAAAGGCGATTTTGTTCCGACAGATGAGCAGCAAAATGCACTTGGAGTTATTTATTCTGCACTTGATGAACAAAAGAAACACGATATTCTTTTGCAGGGTGTTACCGGCAGCGGAAAAACGGAAGTGTTTATTAAAGCTGCATCCCACTGCATAAAAAATGGTCGCAATGTTATTATTCTTGTTCCCGAAATTTCACTTACTCCGCAAATTCAGCGCAGATTTACAGAATATTTCGGCAACAGCGTTGCTGTACTGCACAGTGCGCTTTCCTCAGGCGAACGGTTTGACGAATGGCAAAGGATAAAAAATGGCGACGTACAGATTGTTGTTGGCGCAAGGTCAGCAATTTTTGCTCCCTTTGAAAACATCGGTCTTATTATTGTTGACGAAGAACACGACAGCAGTTATGTGTCCGAATCAAGCCCTCGTTATAATGCAATTGATATTTCTTTATACAGAGGTAAACAAGAAGACGCAGTTGTTATGTTATCTTCCGCTACTCCGTCGGTTACAAGCTATTACAGAGCGCTTTCCGGCAGGTATAAACTTTTAGAAATGAAAAGCAGATTCAATAACGCGCCGCTTCCCCACGTCGAAATTGTTGATATGAGGTATGAGCTTACAAATGGTAATAAAAGTGTGCTTAGCCGTCGTCTTAAAGAAGAGATTGCTAAAAATCTCGAACGCGGCGAGCAGACAATTCTGTTTCTTAACAGACGCGGGTATTCAACCTTTGTTTCGTGCCGCAGCTGCGGATATGTATGCAAATGTCCGCATTGCAGTATCACTATGACGTATCATGCGAGTGACGATTCTCTTACTTGTCATTACTGCGGGCATAAAGAGAAAAGTCCCGATGTTTGCCCCGAATGTGAAAGCCTTTATATAAAATATTTCGGTACCGGAACACAACGTGTTGAGGAAGATATTTTAAAAGAGTTTCCGGATGCAAGCATTCTCCGTATGGATGCTGATACAACCAGCAAAAAGCTTTCTCATCAAAAGTTACTCAAGAAGTTTGTTGATGAAAAGGTTGATATATTACTTGGTACACAAATGGTAACAAAAGGACTTGATTTTCCGCTTGTTACTTTAGTTGGGGTTATTTCCGCAGATGCAATGCTTAATATGGATGATTTCCGTGCAAGCGAGCGCACATTTTCACAGCTTACACAGGTTTGCGGTCGTTCCGGCAGAGGAAATCTTCCCGGCAGGGCGATTGTGCAGACATACTGCCCCGAAAATCCGATTTTTGCCATTGCGGCTATGCAGGATTACAAGAAGTTTTACGAAGGCGAAATAAAGCTTCGAAGGCTTATGGATAATCCCCCGTTTTCAGCTATAATTAACATTGTTATAAGCAGCGAAAATGAAGCAAATGCAGAGGCTTATGCAAAATCCGTAAATGCTTTTCTTGAAACGGAATTTAAAGAATGTCCGGAGCTTATTATATCAAAATTCGGACCAAGCCCCTCTCCGATAAGCAAAATCAAAAAAAGGCACAGATACAGAATTTTGTTTAAGGTTAAAAAACATGCCAAAATACTTGATATTCTTCAAAAGCTTTATTACGGACATATAAGAAATAAGGCTAGTGAAAATCTTGAAATATCAATAAATCCAAATAGTATACTTTAAAAAAAGGACGGCAATTGTTGAACTGCCCCAATTTGTACAGACATCACAAAAAAGGAACCATGGTAGTTTAAATATTATATTTTAAGCAGCATACTGACTTCGTTTTTCAAGCGGAGTCAGTTTTGTTTGGCGCCTTTAGGCGTGGAAATAAACCCCCAGTTCTACTGGGGGAAGATAAAAAGCTTTAACATGAGAAAAACCTCTGTGATATAATAGTAAATGGTTTGGCGACCGCATTACTAAAAATATCACGGAGGTTTTTTGCAATGTTATGCTCCCAAGTATTCCATAGAGTATTTGAAGAATATAAACACAGGAGAAAAGCAAATGGCAAGTCACTAAAAAATGACTTGCCAAATGGTGGCGGAGAAGGAGAGATTTGAGTGCCCACTCGAAAATATAGGCGCAGAGGTTTCGCACACAGCGGCACAAATCCTCTGCTTCTTATTTTCTCCCTTTTCGCGCTCGCTTTTTCTGCCGCCGGCAGCGCTCGTGCTCTAAGCCCGCGCCTTTCGGCGCTCGAGTTAAAATTTTTTCACATGACCAAAAAAGCAAGCACAAATGTGCTTGCTTTTTTGGTGGCGGAGAAGGTTCGTATACCGTCAAAATCCCCAAAATCTCCACCAAAAACCCCGTATGAGCCAATGAGCGACCGCCCATACGATTTTAAACGCATTGATTTATAAATATACTTCCAAGAGCTTCAGTCCAGCTTTAAGATATGACCCGAGCGAAACTTTGGATGACATCATTTCAATAATTACCTCTTTGTCGTTACCTAAACTTTTTAAATGGTTTAGTAGTAATTCATACAATTCTTTAGGAGTTCCTTCTTCGCTCACATTATAATCTCTACCCAAGTACATTACAGCTTCTAACCGCAACAAAGTTTCTTCATCCAATGACTGCAAAATAGATTCCAACTGTTTTTCTATTTTCGTGCTATTGCCAAGTTTCGTTTTGTAGCCTCGTCTGTTCAGTTGTTCTGTTATATAGGAATACGAAAAGCCTTGTGCTCTCAGCTTGAAAGCCAGTTTGACAGCTTTAGCCTCTTTCTCGTTTATTATGAGTGTCTGTGTATCTCTGTCTACATCATAGCCAAGCGGGGGAGTACCACCGCACCACAAACCTTTGTATGCAATCTCTTTTTTGCCTCGTGCAACATTTTGAGAAATTTTTTCACTTCCTCTTCATTGATAGCAAGAGTAAGGGATTTTATTATTTTTGCCGCAAGCTCTTTTTCATTGACAGGTTCGGTAGCACTAATGAGAAAAACACCATTCCTATTGAGTATTTTCTCATAATCTCTGTGTAGCTCCTCATTTCTCGCAAATCTATCTAATTTATACACAATAACCATATTTATGTCTATTGCATGATTTTCTATGTCCTCTATCATCTGCTGAAAACTATCCCTTTTTGCGTTTTTACCGCTTTTCGCTCTGTCCACATACTCACCAACTATGTTTATTCCTTCACGCATTGCGTATGCTTCGACAACCCTTCTTTGTCCCTCTATGCTGTTTTCGGTCTGCATTTTACTGGAAAATCTACCATAGAATACTGCTTTTAATTCTGGCATTTTTCTTTCTCCTTTAACAAAATATTATAGATAAGACGGCTGATGAGGAGAGTGTTCTCCTCATCGTCACCGCTATTTCTGACCTTTCTTCCCTTAGCCTTGTAATAGGCTTTTTCTTTTAAGGAAGGTCTGTCTATGGTGACTTTATACTTCATCCTCGTCACCTCTTTTTACCGCAAAAACATCTATAACAACAGCCTTGGCTCTTTTGTTATCTCCGATTTTTCTTCTGGCATAGTTCTTGCCATCTTCGCATTTAATAAAGCCTTTTTCTTTAAGTGCCTTAATTAGTGAATTAGTATCGGGATATCCGATTTTATTCATCATTTTTATGAACTGATTATACATAACTACGATTTCAGTCAGTTCTCCATTCTCAAAGACACTTTTACCCCAAATATTTATTTCCATAGGCTCATTGCTCTTTGGGAATTTGACTCTGTTTTTGGTGTATTCCTCCAAGAATTTTTCCATTGCGTCCACAGATTGCTCTTGACCTATATCAAGAACAGTTGTATTGCAGATTAGAAAATCTACTATGCCGTTTATGTCAAAATTTAAACCAAGTTTCTTTTTTGACAGTTTAGCGGCAATGACAACAGCGGCAATTTTCTCGGCTATTCTTGAAAACAGAGGAGAAATTTTTCTGCCTTCCTGTTCGCAATGATAGGCAATTCTTTTAATTACCTTTTCGGTTGTTGTTTCCAGTTTATCCTGAATATTATTGGCAGAATATGCTGTAAGAGCCTTTGCGAATCTGAACCCGATATACCCATAGTTTTTATGGATTTCTTTCGTGATTATATCAGCTGTCTCCTTGTTCTGTGTGAAATTGTAGTTTTTGACCTCAAACAGTCTAACTCCAATACCACCAAAATTAGAAGACTTAAACTGAATTTCCCCAGTAGACATAAAAATAGTGCGAAACTCACTGTCCGCACCTTCTATATTGGTCATTCTTCTTTTATCCGCACCACTTGTTAGCAGATATGTAAGAAGTGTGTTATCTGCCTTTGACATTGACAGTTCGTCAAGACCTATCATTATGCCCTTATTGCCACCAGCAGACTGAATTAGTTTATTGTCGGTAGTATTCCAATTCTTTATAACACCATTAACACTGATTTTAGGATTTCCCCACATTGAGCCAGCGAGCATAAGGCTTGTTGTTTTACCTGATGTTGATGTACCTTCTATGTGGAATATGAATTTTAAATCTTTGTCGGGAATCATACCGACAACCGCAGATGAAAGAGCGACCGCACATATCGTCTGTAACCCTATGTGTTTTGCAATGATGTCGTTAAAGAATTTGACATTATCCTCAAAACTACCTTTTTTACCTAAGTCCATATCTCCGTTGTAGCAGATAGGCAAAGTATTGCCATTCTCTAATGCCTTTCTGTGCAGAAAATATGTTTTTCCGTCTACCTCATGGAAACCTACTGTTTTGTATGTGAGTTCAATAGGGATATCAGCTTCATAATCAGCGAAGTCTCCTACTATTTCTCCTGACTCCTCTGCTGTAAAAAATGGAAATCCTATTTTTCTAAGCTCGTGCATTTTTGATGTAGTAAGCTCATTTCTGTAAATGACCGCATTGATTTCCTTTCCTCGATAGTCAGACTTGAGTTCTATCTGGATTTCTTTTGTCTGAATATCTTGATAGCGTTTTTCAAAATAAATTTTTGTTGAATCCATAGCGAATTCCTCCTTGTATAAAAAATATAATAGGGCGGTAATAAATCCTCTCGAAAGGTTTAATGCCCTTAATATTTTGTTCACAGCGACTTTCAAAAAAAATTACGGAGTGTAATTCGGTCATGGATTTTTCGCCTCTTTAGTCCCCAAAGCCCTTTAGACGACTGGGCTTTGGGGGTAAGAGTCTGATTTTTATGAAATAAGTTATATGCGCTATTAGTTTTTAGTTTTCACCCATATCTGCAGTCGTTCGACTGGAAATATATGAAAAATGTGGTTTTGTTAGTGGATTGTCTGCATAATAGACTTTTTCTCTCTGTTTTGAAAGGTGCTTTGAATCCATATGCACATCACCAAAACTAATTTTTAATGCAACATCTATTGTATCGTCTTCAACATCTATATGTTCCACAAAATTAAGAACGATTTTACGCAGTCCATCAAAATCCATATTAAGCCTCATTTTATGGAAATTATTTATCAGTAGCATTATCTCTTTTTTGGTTACTGAAAATACTCTGGGTTGATTAGCTACCAGCATTTCTGCTTTTATGCTTTCCTCTTGCTGTTTTAATTCCGTAAGTCTCTCTGAAAAATGTCCTTTATATATACCTTGTTCTATTGCGGTTAATATGTTCTGCTGTGCAGTTTTTATATCTTCCAGACGGATATTGAGTTTATCTGTATCATCAGAGGCTTTATTGTCCATTTGTTCTGTGTAATTATCTATCATCCGCATAATAGCATTGACATTACTAAATGAAAAAATGTTTTTCTGTAATTCATCAAGGACAAATTTTTCGAGATATGCCATATTGATTTCTTTTGCACCACATTGTATGGTCTGTGATTTTCTGTTGCACCTAAATGTCAGTTGGCTTTCTTTTCTTCGTCTGTTAGCGTGCATAGGAGAACCACATTCACCACAGAATACCAGCCCTGAAAGCAAATATTTTTGTCTGCTTCTATTAGTGGAGGCTTCTCTTTGGTTTTCGCATTGCCTTTTTCTTGCTCGGTTAAATAACTCATCAGAAACTATGCGAGGACATCCGTTTTCTATTCGTATTACTTCACTATCATCCTTGTATGCGTGCCTGTTATATGTGCCTTTTGCGCTTTTTCTTGCTGACTTATTGTATGTGTAGACACCTCTGTATTTTTCGTTCCTGAGTATTTCAAAAAGACTGTTTTTACCAAATGGGCGACCGAGTTTTGTTTTATATCCATTTGCGTTTAGCGTGTTTATGATTGATGTGTACCCTTCACCGTCTGCATACATTTCAAATATGATTTTGACTGCCTCTGCCTCGTGTTCGTTTATGACGAGTTTTTTGTCTGCAATATCAAAACCAAGCGGAGGAATACCACCGCAATGCACAGTCTTTTTTGCGTTCTCCATATTGCCCTTCATTATTTCCCTTGCAAGGTTTTTGGAGTAATATTCAGCCATTGCTTCAAGCACCGATTCCAGTATTATGGATTCAGGTGTTCCGTCTAAGTTCTCGGTAACACTTACGAGCCGGACATTATTAACTTTTAGCTTTTGTTTATATATAGCACTGTCGTATTTGCTTCTGGCGAAGCGGTCGAGTTTATGCACAATTATAATGTCAAACATTCCAGTTTCACTTGCCTTAATCATTTCTTGAAAGCTCGGTCTTTCTGCTGTGGTTGCAGATTTCGCTCGGTCTATATATGTTTTGACTATGACAATGCCGTTTCTTCGGGCATATTCCTCTATGGCACATATCTGTGCGTCTATGCTCTCATCACGCTGATTTTCACTCGAAAATCTTGCATATATTGCTGCTTTTTGCATTTTCTATGCTCCTTTCGTATTGACAGAAGAACAGAAGAGGGGGACACCCTATGCGTTCCCCTTATGTTTCCTCTGCATTTTTCCTTGTTCGTACCTGCTCTTTGAGAGTTTTCCCCTGTTTCCCCTCATCTTTGGATGTATCAGGCGGTGCGGACAGAATTTCCGTGAGCCTTTTTTCCATACCGCTTCTGTTTAGGTGTTCTATGATAGCAAGCTCTACGAAATCTCCTATTTTCAGTGCGTTTTCTATGCAGTATTCATTCATTAAGAGTTGAAGTTGTTCGGACATAAATATAGTACGAGAAGCCTTTTTACCCTTTAGTCTGTATCTGTACTGCTTGGCTTTTTCATCTGCCGATAGAAAAACCTTTAGCTTACCTTCGTTTTCTTTTATGTATTTGAGTATGTTTTCATATTCAGCTATCATTTTTTATGCTCCTTTCATAGCTTTTTATCTTCTTTTAATTCCTTTTGTAGCAAGGTAAACACTCGCCGCAAGCATTGCACCCTCGCTAATTGCATTAAGTATGCCAGTTGTTGCACCTACTAAAAAACACATTTAAAAAACCTCCTTACATAATGAATCTACTGTCAGCATTATTGCCAATGTCAGGCAAAATCCAAGTAATTTATATTGCATTATTTTCACTCCTTTTTCTGCATAAAAAAAGAGCTATGAGAGGTTGATTTCTCATAGCTCTTTGTAATATATGTTAATTCAGTGCGTGCATACACACAAATATTGCGAATACATACGCCTGCAGTTCAGCATCATCTGTAAACATTTCTACGCACGATTTACTGTTTGCTGCGTAGGCAACAAATCCAGTCTTATGTGTAATTCTTGCAATGACGGTTTTATCCAAATACACATCCTTTGATTTTCCGTTTTTCTGTAGGTAGATATTTCCTCTGCGACTTACTCCATAAAAGCTGCCAAAGGGAAGGCTGGCAAGGGGAAGAGCGACAAAGTGACCTAAACCAAAGCCAACAGTAAAATTACCTTGTTTTGCAAACTCCATTACCGCCTCATTGCTATCCTCATCAAGACAGATGAGGAATTTATGCTTGACATTGCCTTCCATTTTAAATATAAACTCGCCCAGTCCGTTTCTCATTGTATATCTATCTAACAAAGGATTGTGACTCACTTTACCGACAACATTGTTATTTGAGTCATAGACCTTTAATGCCCCAACCATATTGCTAAGACTTGCACTATTGTTATTTATGTAAAAAACATTGTCTGTTATCTGTTCTGCGGTTTCATCTACAGAGTTGTCCACAACTTCATTGTCAACTACGCCGTGTGCTTTTGCCAAGACTTCCCATAATAACAATTCGGTTGCTGTATCGTCAACTTTTTCATATGAGATTTCTCCAGCACTTTCGGATACTACCTGATGTATTTCTGTTTCATCAGCATCAGTGTGGAGAGCCATAAAGTGATATGTTTTGCCATCGTGTTGCAATTCGGCTATTTTCCAAAGTATTGACTCAGTTCCATCACTATATGATAATTCAATTCTTTTTATATCTCCAAATGCTTCTCTTAGTGATTTTTCGTTTTCCCATAAGATATTTAATTCTTCATCTGTTATTTGGGGCATTTCTTGGATATTGTCAAACTCTTCAGGAAGGACAAGGTTTTTGCTGCTAAAATATTTATATAGCTTCATCCATAGGTAGCCGTATTCAACCAAAGTGTATGTTTTAGCATTATTTTTAATCTCTGCTTTTTGAAACAAAAACAAGTTTTCAGTGTTGTTGTCATAAGTTATAGCGACATATTCATTATCCTCAAAATAGAAAGTCCCTATGACATTTCGTCTTGATTTTGACATTCCCTTATCGTTGATAGATAATATAGGAAAAGAATATGCTCGCAAAGGTTTATTTGGTGCTGAATTATTTACAATTTCGGGTGCTGATGATGTTGGGTTGACTTGCGGTGAATGGCTTGTCATGCTATCCTGAGCAGTTGGTTGTTGAGGATATGAGTTTGCTTGCTGAATTGTTTCAGCTTGTTTGTTTGCCCTTTTCTTCTTAAAATGATTTACTATTGCAATGATAATTAAGATTTCACAAATTATGCCTAAAATTCCCATTTTTACGCTCCTTTACAGACTGTCTTTTATCAGTCGTCTTAATGTTTTTTCTGAATAACTGTATTTCACAGCTAATTGTTTGAGATTAGTTCCATCATATTCCTCAAGGATTTTCCGCTTGACTAATTCAGGATTGAGAAACCGCATAGGGAAATTAACTTGTGTTCCTTTATATAGCTGATACATCCTCATAGCAACATCTATCCCAAATTCGTCATTTATGTCCTTGTATACGGAATTAAGCAACTCCACATTCTTCTTATCCAATAACACCACCTCACCAAAAAAATTTACCATATTCTCTTTCGCAGAGCAAAAGACATTGTCCACGCATTTGTCCATTTTATCCCTCTTTTCCGTGTGTGGCATTAGCCAAAAATGATGCTGGAGTAAGGGAATACGGAATGATAAGAAAAATTGAAAAATCGCTTGAAATAAGGAAAAGTGAGGCTGTGTGCGTTGGCTTGCCCTTCCAAAATATGATGTCGGCATACTCGACTGTGATACGACTAATTTCTTCTGAAAAAATTTTTTTAAACTCTAAAAAATCCTCCTCTTTTTCTACGATCAGAACATAGCCTCCCAAGTCTTTGTCTATGTGTCTGTTCTCTCCATAGTGATAATTTAGTATTGCAACAGTTTCTTCTATCCGCTGATGGACGGGTCGTGGCAGTCCTTTCAAATTGTCGCAATCTGCTTTTGTACCGATTTTTTGCATAAAAAAATCTCCTTTCATATAGTATCAAGAAGATAATGTATGTTTGAAAGGAGATATGCTTCGAATTATTCATCTGTAGATTAACTGTAATGGTGCATTAAATTATAAAAACATCCCAGAACCTTGATGGTTCTGGGATTTCTTACCCCAAAGTGGGGGATTTCTTGGCGGAGAAGGAGAGATTTGAACTCTCGCGCCGGTTACCCGACCTACACCCTTAGCAGGGGCGCCTCTTCGGCCAACTTGAGTACTTCTCCACGAAGCGGCAACCTGTCGAAAATCGGTTGCCTCTTATAAAATTAAAATGGCGGAGAGACAGAGATTCGAACTCTGGGCTCTTTCGAGTCACTAGTTTTCAAGACTAGCTCCTTAAACCACTCGGACATCTCTCCACGCGACTTTAGTATTATAACACAATTTCAAATTTATGTCAAGCCTAAATTAGCATCATATTCAAAAAATTTCCGCAAGTTTAAATTTAATTTTATATTTACCGCTGCCAAGCACATCTTTTGTTTCATCTGACAACATATCTTTGGATGTTTCCGGCATTATCCCGGTAGTTTCATTTGCAAAGCAAAGCGGCGGAAACATTACACACCACCAGTTTTGTCCTTTACCTTCCCCTATCACCACTCTTACGGCATTATAATCCCCTGCAGGAAAAATTAAATCTCCATATACTTTTGCCGGAAACGGAAATACGCCGATTTCAATTTTTACATCATAAGCATAACCTTCGTTTTTTATTGTTTCAAGAGCGGCGGCACGCATATTTTCGGCGTTTGCTCTTGCAAAATCAAGTGTCATTTCAGATGTTTCGGCGGATTTTGAAACAGCAAGCACGCTGTCACGGACTTTCAGTTTAAGCTTCTGGTCATAGTCCGTATCGCTGTTTGCAATGACGTGCAGGCGCACTATTTCGCCGTCAAATGCAGGTTTTGGCTCACTTCCCACACATACGATGGTAGTTGATAAAATGATTGAAATAATAATAGTTCCAAGTAGTGTAATTGATGAAATTCTAAGTAATGTCATATTTCCTCCAAAAAATCTTGTTTCATCAATTATTGCCACAATTTTGAAAGGATATACAAAAAAGCGGCTCGAAAGCCGCTTTTATTATTTATTATCTTCTTTTCTTATTTCTGCACGTTTGATTTTGCCACTGATTGTTTTCGGGAGTTCGTCTACAAACTCAAGAATACGCGGGTATTTATACGGAGCTGTTGTTACTTTAACGTGGTTCTGAAGTTCTTTGCGAAGTTCGTCGGATGGTGTAAATCCTTTTGCAAGAACAACAGTTGCTTTTACAACCTGTCCGCGAACGGGGTCCGGTGCGGCGGTTACTGCACATTCAAGTACGCTTTTATGTGTAAGAAGTGCGCTTTCAACCTCAAACGGTCCGATGCGGTAGCCCGAACATTTGATTACGTCGTCGTTTCTTCCTACAAACCAATAATATCCGTCGGCATCTCGCCATGCGGTATCCCCTGTATTATACATACCATTCTGCCATGCTTTTGCATTAGCTTCATCGTCGCGGTAGTATTCTCTGAAAAGACCTGCCGGGCGGTCAGCTTCAGCATTTCTTATAACGATCGAACCTACGATACCATCTTCACAGGAGTTGCCGTCGGCATCAACGATATCAATATCATAAATTGGTGATGGTTTACCGGTAGAGCCGGGTTTTACATCAAACCAGCCGAAGTTCGCAATGATAACAGTTGTTTCTGTTTGTCCGAAACCTTCTGTAAGGTGAAGTCCTGTAAGGTCATAGAATCTGTTATAAACCTCCGGATTAAGCGGTTCACCTGCGATGCACGCGTGCTGAACAGATGCAAAATCCTCTTTTGCAATATCTTCTTTAATAAGGAATCTGTATACCGTCGGCGGTGCACAAAATGTAACTGGTTTTACCCGGCGGAGTGTAGCAAGAAGATGTGCCGGATTGAACTTTTTATCGTCATATGCAACGATTTCAGCACCGCAAATCCACTGACCGTAGATTTTACCCCACGCAAATTTTGCCCAGCCGGAATCCGACATTGTAAGATGTCTGCCGCCGTCCTGAACTTTCTGCCAGTATTTTGCCGTTACGATATGTCCAAGCGGATAACGGAAATCGTGACGTATCATTTTCGGCATTCCCGATGTGCCGGACGAGAAATAGATAAGCATTGTATCTTCGTTGGTTGTGCCTTCCGCACCTGTAGGACGGTCAAATACATCGCTTTCTTTCATATATTCTGTGCGGAAATCAACCATATCGCCCGGAATGTTTGTGCCTACAATACCGATTGTTTCAAGAGTTGTACATTTGTCTTTTGAAAGCTCGATATGTTTAAGTATTTCGTCATCATCAACAGCGGTAATCATTTTGATTTCGGCACTGTTACATCTGTATTCAATATCTTTCGGGGTAAGCTGGAATGTTGCCGGAATACTTACTGCGCCAATTTTGCAAAGTGCCACGATACATATCCACGCCTCGGGGCGCTGACGGAGCATAAGCATTACCTTATCCCCTTTTTTGATACCGAGTTTTTTATAGTAGTTGGCAACCTTATTACTTAATCTTTTAATATCGCCGAATGTAAATTCTTTTTCGTGTCCTTCGTCGTCGCACCAGAAAAGAGCCGGTTTATTATCGTCAATCTCTGCCCATCCGTCAATTATGTCATAAGCAAAGTTAAAGTTTTCGGGAACAATTAATTTATAGTTTTGTTTAAAATCCTCATAACTCTCAAACTCTGTCTGATGAACAAACCTTTCTATCATTTTTATTTCAATCCTTTCGCATTTTCGTTAATAACTGTCAGAAACTTTGCCGTGTCGGTAAGAGCTTTCTGTGAATGGAGCTGCATTGCATCAAAATACACGCTGTCACCTTTTTCAAGAGTGATGGTTTTTTTGCCGATTGTAACCAGTACAGTTCCTTCAATAACGTAGTTTATTTCCTGACCTGCGTGGTATACAAGCTCTGCAGGTTTGTCCCCTTTGTTGAGAGTAACAATCATAGGTTCCATTTCTCTGCCGATAAAGTTTGCTGCAAGAGAGGCAAATTTGTAACCTGCATATCTTTCAACTTCAACGCCTTTTCCGTCTCTGACAACGGTGTATCCTTCCATACGCGGTGTTTCACCGGTAAGAAGAACTGTTGTGTCGACCCCGAGGGCCGCTGCGACGGCATAAAGCACGCTGACGGGAATGTCCGCTTCTGCTTTTTCATAAAGCATATATTCATCTTCGGGAATGCCGACTTCCTGTGCTACCTGCGTCGAGGACATATCGAGTATATCACGAAGCTCTTTTATTCTTTCTGCAATTTGTTTAATTTGTGTGTTTGTATTCATATAAATTCTCCTTTCAGAATTTAAGAAATTTGGGAATTCGTTTATCAAACAGAGTGATATAATCAAACCCCGCTTCTTTTATAATTTCGTATGCTTCTTTTATATATAAAAATGCGTGTTCCGGGCGGTGCGCATCGGACCCGACCGTTATAATTTCGCCGCCAAGCGATTTATAAAGTTTAAGTATTTCAATGCTTGGCAGAGGTTCATTAACACGATGACGCAGACCCGAGGTATTAACCTCTATCCCCTTGCCGTTTGCAATTACCGTTTTTAAAATTTCTTCGATTATTTCTATGTAATCGCACGGTTTTACACGAAATCCGTGCAGTGCCATATAGCGTTTCGGATAATCAAGATGCGAAAGGCAGTCAAACAAATTGAGTTTTGCCACTTCAAGAATGTGTTTGTATGATGTTCGCATATAATGCTTGAAATTGTCGCTTGTGTATTTAATTCTTGCAAGGTCCATATCGTTATCTATACTGTGTACCGAGCCAAGAACAAAGTCATAATCGTTTTGCAGGATTTTCGCCGCGTTTTCCGGATAAAGCTGTGACTGACCAAGTTCTACTGCATAAAGAATTTTAAGCCTCTCTTTATATTTTTCGCGTGCCGTTTCAATTGCAGCAAGCTGTGCTTTCGGGTCGTATACATCTATACAATCCGGATTTTCTGCCCACGGGTCGTAGTGGTCGGTAAAAGCAATTTCGCAAAATCCTTCGGATAACGCTTTATCGCAAGCCTCATCAATTTCTATAAATCCGTCATTCGAAAATACGGAATGTATATGGTAGTCCACATAATACATTTTGTTTCCTCTAATTCACTGTTATTTTATCAAAAGAATACCCCTCAGATTTAAGGTATTCTATTATCTGCGGCAAAGTTTCTACTGTAACCGTTTTGTTTTTTGCATCGTGCATAAGAACAATTACATTTCCTGTATCCGTACATTCCTGTTTAATATATTCAATGGATTTTTCAGCCGTAAAATCGCCGCCTTCAGCGTCACCATTAAGGGCGTTCCAATCAACATATTTATATCCCATACTTTCGATAAGGGGCAAGAACTGCTCTTTCTTTTCACCATATGAGCCGCCCGGAAATCTGAAAAGTTTCTGTGTGTTCGTTTCGCCAAGAATGTTTTCCAGAATTTTCTGTGCGCCCGTTACTTCAAGCCAGAACGAATCCGGATTGTCATATATATAATCGTACACATGCGTGTTGCTGTGGTTACCTATGGAATGACCTTCGTTATGAATTCTTATAAGAAGGTCCGGATTTTTTTCGGCCGCTTCACCTGTTACAAAAAATGTTGCTTTTATGTTATATGCTTTTAGAACATCAAGAAGAGCACCGGTATTTTCACTTGGTCCGTCATCAAAAGTAAGGTATGCTTTTTTACCCATTGATTTATCCGCAATAAGAAAATTCGTAATGTCTGCTTTTTCGGGATAATCCGGAACCTCGGCTCCGGTTTGTATTACAGGTGTTTGCACCTGCGGCAATTCCTGCACCGGCAGCTGCGGTTTCGGGTGTTTCGCGTTATAAACAAACCACGCCGAAAGACCTACACACGAAAAGATAATTACAACTGCAAGTATGCGAATTAACCATTTTATTCTTTTGATTTTTCTTGAGGCAAATTTTTTGCCTTTTATGTCAAGTTCAACGAGTTTTAACTCTGACATTTAGATATCACCTTTAATAAAAAATTACAATCATTTTAATTATATCACATAAAACCCCTTAAGTTCAACATTTTTTTTACTTTCTTTGCATAAATTTAATAACAAATAGTGCTTATAGAGGTGTTTATATGAAAAAATTCGTCATCTTCTTACTTTTTATTGTATTTTTATGCGGTTGCAATAATACCTATAAAACCGGCGCAGGTGCCGAAATTGAAAATTTAAGCAACAAAAAGTTTGAATGGGGACTTAAGAAAAACAAAAATGCCGCACCTGATATAAATCCCGGAGCGGAGGAAATTTTATCTGAATACGGCGCATGCTACATAGGTAATACAAATTCCAAAGATGTCTTTCTTACGTTTGACGAAGGATATGAAAATGGATATACGTCGCAAATTCTTGATGTGCTGAAAGCACATCAGGTGCCTGCCTGCTTTTTTGTCACGGGACCGTATCTGGAAAATGAACCGGAGCTTATAAAACGCATGGTGGATGAAGGACACGATGTAGGAAACCATACGGTTAATCACCCTTCTATGCCATCGGTCAAAAATACAAACGAGCTTGAAGATGAAATGCTTGCCCTTGAAAGGCGCTTTTTTTCTCTTACCGGCAAAACAATGCGGTTTATGCGTCCGCCAAAAGGCGAATATAGCGAAAAAAGCCTTGCAGTTACAAAATCACTTGGATATAAAACTGTTTTGTGGTCGCTTGCTTATGAGGACTGGGATGTAAATAAGCAAAAAGGAAGTCAATATGTTTATAATGCAGTTATGGATAACATTCACGACGGTGCTATTATTCTTATGCATGCTGTGTCAAAAGATAATGCCGAAACTCTTGACCGCATTATTACCGATGTTAAGGCATCGGGCTATGTATTTAAGTCATTAAATGAGCTTTTTGAATAGAAAAATCTAAAAAAAGTGCAAAAATTTCTAAAAAATTTACAAAAAAGTATTGAATTAATTTAAATTAATGATATAATAAGAAATATACAAAAGTGGCGAAGTCCGGTTTGGCTTAAGACTGCTTATTTTAAACTGCTGTAAGCAGAAAGGAGAAAAAATGGGAATTTTTTTTGGTACTGACGGGGTGCGCGGTGTTGCCAATACCGAGCTTACTCCTATGCTTGCTTATGATTTGGGGAGATTTGGTGCCTACGTTCTCACAAAAAACAGTTTGCACACACCCAAAATTTTAGTTGGAAAAGATACACGTCTGTCAAGTGATATGCTTGAATGTGCACTTGTATCCGGAATTTTATCTGTAGGAGCAGAGGTTGTTTTACTTGGTGTTGTACCTACGCCTGCTGTTGCCTATCTCACGCGTAAATACAAAGCCGATGCCGGTATTGTTATTTCCGCCTCTCACAATCCGTTTGAATATAACGGAATCAAATTTTTTAACCAGTCGGGCTTTAAACTTCCTGACGAAACCGAAGATGAAATTGAAAACTATATTCTTGGCAAAAAAGTTGTTGAAGATGTGCCATCTCACGAAAAGATAGGCAAAAAAACATATCTTAAAACTGCGGTAGAAGATTATGTTGATTTTGCACTCAAATGTACCGACACAGATTTTTCCGGTTTAAAAATAGCTATTGACTGTTCAAATGGTGCCAGCTTTGAATCTGCTCCGCTTGCATACAAACGTCTTGGAGCACAGGTTTGCATTATAAATAATGCTCCCGACGGAATCAACATTAACAAAGACTGTGGTTCTGTACATATTGAAAGACTTTGTAAATATGTAAAGGATGTAGGTGCTGATATTGGTCTTGCCTTTGACGGCGATGCCGACAGACTTATTGCCGTTGATGAAAAAGGCTGTGCTATTGATGGCGACGTTATTATTGGTCTTCTTGCTCTTGATATGAAGAAGAAAAATAAGCTTAAAAATAACATTGTTGTAGGAACTGTTATGAGCAATATGGGCTTGTCGCTTACCTGCAAGGAAAACGGAATTTCATTTGTACAAACGCGTGTTGGTGACAGATATGTGCTTGAAAAAATGCTTGAAAAAGGCAGTGTTATCGGTGGCGAACAGTCAGGACATATTATTTCTCTTCTTGATAACACTACGGGGGATGCACTTGTCAGCTCAATAAGACTTCTTACAATTTTAAAAGAATCGGGAAAACCTGCTTCGCTTCTCCGCAAAGCAATTGCTATTCTCCCCCAGGTTCTCGTTAATGCTACCATAAAAAATGAGCATAAAACGCAGATGCTTGCAGACAAGGAAGTTGTTGAGTTTATAAGCCGTCTTGAAAATAAGTACGGCGGCGAAGGCAGAATTCTTGTTCGCCCGTCGGGAACAGAACCCGTTGTAAGAATAATGATTGAAGGCAAAAATATTTCCGAAATGCAGGACGATGCTGCAAGACTTGCTGCTGTCCTTGAAGAAAAATTTTCAGTTTAACGAAAGGATAATGAGCTATGTGTGGAATAGTAGGATATATAGGAAATAAACCGTCTGTACCGTTTCTTCTGAACGGACTTTCAAAACTTGAATACCGTGGATATGATTCGGCAGGTATTGCCGTTCTGACAGATAAAAACGACATTTGTGTACGTAAAGCAAAAGGCAGACTCAGTGTTTTAAGTGATAAAATCAGTGGTGAAAATATAAATGGCAGCATTGGTATCGGGCACACACGTTGGGCAACTCACGGCGAGCCGTCGGATGTAAATTCACATCCTCACACCTCAAACCGCGGTGATATTGCCGTTGTTCATAATGGAATTATTGAAAACTATGCTATACTTAAAGAAAAGCTTATATCTCGCGGGTATAAGTTCGTTTCCGAAACTGATACTGAAGTTGTTGCACATCTGCTTGATTATTACTACAAAGGTGATATGATAGATGCAATTATCAAGCTGACCAAAAAGCTTGAAGGGTCGTATGCGCTTGGTATCGTATCGGCTGCACACCCCGGCGAAATGTTTGCAGTAAGAAAAGACAGTCCTCTTATTGTAGGAATTGGTGATGGCGAAAATTATATTGCATCAGATATTCCCGCCGTACTTGAATACACAAGAGATGTTTATCTTCTTGAAGATAAAGAAATTGTGTGGTTTAAAGATAATCAGATTACCATTCTTGATACGGATAAAACTGAAATTAAAAAAGATGTGTTCCATATTGACTGGGATGTTTCTGCCGCAGAAAAGGGCGGATATGAACACTTTATGTTCAAAGAAATAATGGAGCAGCCTTCCGCCATAACCAACACAGTAATGCCACGAATTGAAAACGGTAATATTGTGCTTGACAACATTTCTCTTACAAAAGAAGATATTAACAATTTCAACAAAATATATATTATTGGTTGCGGCAGTGCATATCACGTAGGGGTTACTGCTAAATATTTCATTGAAAAGCTTGCTCGAATTCCCGTTGATGTTGAACTTGCATCCGAATTCAGATACAGAAACCCGATTATAAACAAAAATGACCTTATTATTATAATAAGTCAGTCGGGTGAAACTGCAGATACTCTTGCGGCACTTCGCGAGGCTAAAAAACAAGGCGCGAGAATTCTTTCTGTTGTAAATGTTGTCGGAAGCTCAATTGCCCGTGAATCAGACGATGTGTTGTACACCTGGGCGGGTCCCGAAATTGCTGTTGCTACAACAAAAGCATACAGCACACAGTTGCAGGCAATGTATTTGATTGGTCTTTATTTTACAAAAATAAAAGGAACCGTTCCGGAAGAAGAATTCACATCTCTTGTAAATGAGCTTTCCGTTCTTCCGTCAAAAGTTCAGCAAATTCTTGACAATATGGAGCCTCTCTCCTCATATGCTTCAAAGCATTTCAATGCGAAGGATGTATTTTTCCTTGGCAGAGGACTTGATTATTGTACCTGTCTTGAAGGGTCTCTTAAACTTAAGGAAATATCGTATATTCATTCCGAAGCTTATGCTGCAGGCGAACTGAAACACGGTACAATTTCTCTTGTTGAAGAAGGAACACTTATTGTGTCTCTTGCAACACAGGAAGCCATATTTGACAAGATGATAAGCAATATTAAAGAAGTAAAAACCCGTGGAGCTATTGTATTTTCAATTGCACAGGAAGGAAATACCGCAATTGAAAGCGAATCGGATTTTGTTTACTATATTCCAAAAACTATTGATGTTTTTGCACCGGCACTTACTGTTGTGCCACTTCAGATTTTTGCATATTATATGGCTGTAAACAAGGGCTGTGATGTGGATAAACCCCGTAATTTAGCTAAATCGGTTACCGTTGAGTAACCTTCCTCTCCCACTCAAAAAGGACTATCCTTTCGGATAGTCCTTTTATATAGCCTTATATTATTTCTTTTCTCGCTTTATACTTCATTCTTATTTGACTCTTGTTGCTGCAGCTTTCTGTTTATAAGCGACTTAACCAGCGCATAAACAAATGCAAACACCGGCACGCCAACAATCATTCCTACAATACCAAAAAGTCCGCCGCCGATTATGATGGCGAAAATAACCCAGAACGCCGAAATCCCAATGGATTCACCAACAATTTTCGGACCAAGAATGTTGCCGTCAATCTGCTGGAGTATAAGTATAAATACAAGGAACCACAGTGTCTGCACAGGGTTTACAACAAGAATAATAAGTGCACCTATTCCCGCACCGATAAACGGCCCGAAATACGGAATTATATTGGTTACTCCAACTATAAATCCCACAAGCGGCGGGAACGGCATACGGAAAATTATCATTCCGATTGTACAAATAACTCCTATAATAAGAGAGTCTATAATTTTGCCTATTATGAATTTAGAAAAAATTCTGTTAACATCCGAAAAAATGTTTACAACTGCATCTTTTTTCTTTTCTTTTAGGATTGCGCCAAGCACTTTCTTGATGCCGGCTATAAACTTTTCTTTATCATAAAGCATATAGATGGAAATTATAACGGCAAGTACAAAATTGGTAATTCCTGTTGTTATGTTTTTTATTCCTCCCCAAAGCACCGGAAGCGATGTTTCAGAGAATTTAAGTGCCATATTACCAAGCTGCGAAAGCGAATTTGTTATCTGTATCTGATAATCTTCAAAAAGCTTGTTTTTCTGTATAAAGTTTGTAATCCACGCGCCAACTTCAGGTATCCACACCCTTACTCTGTTTGCAAAAAGAACAATACTTTCCGCTATCTGGTGGCTTACTATATACCCAAAAACGCCTATTACAACAAGGCAGATAACAAAGGTTGTAAGAACACCAAGTCCCCTTTTGAGTTTGGGATTTGGTTTCTTTTTTTCTACAAACTTAAACCATTTGTCGCACTGTTTCATAAGCGGGTTCAGAAGGTATGCAATGCAAAATGCATATATAAACGGCGATATCAGTTTGAAAAACATTCTGACATATCTGAACACACCATCCATATTGCTTATAAGTGCATAGAACAATATTGAACACGCAATAACAATAAATGCATAAACGGCAATTGTTGTATTTTTCTTGTTAAAATCAAGTTTCAATAAAATCACCTCTAATTAGCAACAAGGAATAATATCTCCACCCATACATTCACAGCAACAATCTGCAATAAGGAGATTATTACAGCAGGTGCAGCAATCCATTTGATTCATATTAGGACCTGCCTGTCTGTATGCACCCGCCTGTCTGTCCATACGGGCAAACGCCTCACGATATTCCATATTGAGAGGGTCTTTATTTGTTGCAGTTTTAAAGAAATTATAGGCATCGTTATAAAGACCTCTGCGAAGCGAAACCACGCCGCAAAGATAATACCATTCGGCATCTCTTTCTTTCATGGCTGAAAGCATCTGCCAGGCGCCCATAATATTACCGCAATCAATAGCTGCACGCACTTCGGTATAACGTGAGTTTGAAGATTTTTTTGTCTGCTGATTTTCAGCCACTGATGCACTCTCCTGTGCACGTTTTTTCTCTTCAGCACGCATTTTTACAATACTGTCATATGCTTCATTGATTTCCTGTCTTTTCTTTGCCGCAAGGTCTTCAAGCGGGTTATCCACATAGTTTGATTCATCATATTTACGAAGAAGCTCACGATATGCCGCATTTACCTGCTCCATGCTTGCATCTCTGTTTAGTCCTAATACCGAATATGGTTCCATCATATTCCTTTCCGACATTAAATGTCCATACGTTCAATTATCGTATTTGTTTTATTTTTAATTCCGAGGTATATAACATTATCAATTATATCTTTGTTTCGTTTCATGGGGAGCAGCTCATATGCCGCCGCTATTTCAGACATATTGTACCAGAGTGAATTAACCGAATTTTTTATGTCCTCTTTTGTGTTAAACGGATTATACCTTCCTTTTTTTAAGTCTTTTTCAAAGTCATCAACTGCATCTATTATATAAATCCATCTGCCTATATTATACCCCATTTGATTAAGAACAATGTTGTCATTGTCTTTATCAAAAAGCTCTGCCATAAGCTTACCGAATTCATATGCGGGAAGGTCAATGTTTTTACATCCGTCTTTTTCAAGGGCGGTTATGTTATCAAGATGAGCTATGATTTTTTTAACCTTTTTAGAATAAAGTTTTTCAACTCTTTTTGCCGCGTGCCCGAAAAACGGCATTACGGGAAGAGCTTTTGAAAATCCGCCATCCCTTACATCGTCTTTCATTTTATAGTACGAAAGTGCCACGCTCATATATGCACAGTAGGTAAGAGCGTCGCACTCCCCTGCTACTGCACGTTTCTGAAACGGATGGAGCATACACCTGCCCGGTGCTATCTCGCATCCCGTTTCAGCGATAGAGTCAAGGATTATTGCCATCACGGCAAAATCATACGTAAGTCCAAGTCTTGTTACACTTCCGCAAAGTTTGCCCTGCTGTTTGCAAAGTCCGCAATAATATGCTTTAAAAACCTTATAATCCTTTATTTTAAGTTCATCCTGAAAGACATTTACATAACCAAACATTTATTTCCCCTATTAAAGAGCTTTCAAAGCCTCTTCAACCTTATCAAGCATATCCTGATACATCTGTTTTTTAGCTTTTTCAGCAGCAACAACCGCTTCAGGCGCTTTTGCCACAAAGCCCGGATTACCAAGCTTTCCGTCAAGACGTTTGATTTCGCCGATAAGACGCTGCTTTTCTTTATTGAGTCTTGCCGCTTCCTCTTCTTTGTTTACGAGGTCTCCAAGCGGAATTGCAATTTTTGCACCTTCAGAAACAACTGCAACTGCATCTTTAATTTCTGCTTCCTTAGCAGAAACAACAACTTCGGATGCGGATGCAAGCTTTTCAAAGAACACTGCACCGGCTGTAAACACATCGGTTTTATCGGTTGTGATATAAACCTTTGCTTTCTTTGACGGTGGTACGTTCTTTTCAGCTCTTGCGTTTCTAATTGCTTTTATTGCTGATTTTATCATTTCAAGGTTTTCTTCATCTTCAGGGAAATTAAATTTATCGCCTTTGAACCATTCGGCACGCATTATTGTTTCGCCGTCGTGCGGGAGGTTTTGCCATATTTCTTCAGTGATAAACGGCATAAACGGATGCAAAAGTTCAAGTGTTCTTGAAAGAACATAGGAAAGAACTCTGCCTGCATTTTCTGACGCCTGACCCTGAAGACGAGGTTTACAAAGCTCGATATACCAGTCACAGTATTCGTCCCAGATAAAGTCATAAAGCTTCTGAACAGCTATACCGAGTTCAAATTTATCAAGGTTTTCCGTAACATCTTTTGCAAGCTTATCAAGTTTGGATAAAATCCATTTATCTTCTGTTGCAAGTTCTGTCGGAAGCGCAGTATCTGTGTGTTTGATGTTCATAAGAACAAATCTTGCCGCGTTCCAGAGTTTATTTGCAAAGTTACGGCTTGCTTTTACTCTTTCGTCGTAGTAACGCATATCGTTTCCGGGTGAGTTACCTGTTGCAAGAGTGAAGCGGAGTGCATCCGCACCGTATTCTTTGATAACTTCAAGCGGGTCAATACCATTACCGAGAGATTTTGACATTTTTCTTCCCTGACTGTCACGAACGATACCGTGAAGGAATACATATTTGAACGGTTCTTTTTCCATATGTTCCATACCGGAGAATATCATTCTTGCAACCCAGAAGAAAATTATATCATATCCTGTTACAAGCACGCTTGTAGGATAGAAATATTCAAGGTCTTTTGTGTTTTCAGGCCAGCCGAGTGTTGAGAACGGCCACAGTGCCGATGAAAACCACGTATCAAGCACGTCGTTTTCCTGATTCATTTTGCCGCCACATTTCGGACATATGGTCAAATCTTCTTTAGATACAACCATTTCGCCGCAGTCTTCGCAGTAGAATGCAGGAATTCGATGTCCCCACCAGAGCTGTCTTGAAATACACCAGTCAAGTACATTTTCCATCCAGTTAAGATAGATTTTGCTGAATCTGTCAGGAACAAATTGTACTGTTTTATCTTTAACAACTTCAATTGCTTTTTCAGCAAGAGGTTTCATTTTTACAAACCACTGGTCTGATGTAAGTGGTTCAACTGTTGTGTTACATCTGTAGCAATGACCTACATTATGGTTGTGTTCTTCAATCTTAACAAGGAGTCCGAGTTCGTCAAGGTCGGCTACCATCTGTTTTCTTGCTTCATATCTGTCCATTCCGGCGTATTTACCGCCGAATTTATTGATTGTTGCATCGTCATTCATAACCTTAATCTGTTCAAGGTTATGTCTCTGACCTACTTCAAAGTCATTCGGGTCATGTGCAGGAGTGATTTTAACAACACCTGTACCGAAATCCATTTCAACATATTCGTCCGCAATAACCGGAATCGGTTTATTAACAAGCGGAAGAATTACGTTTTTACCAACAATATTTTTATATCTTTCATCATCCGGATGTACTGCAACGGCAGTATCACCAAGGAGTGTTTCCGGTCTTGTTGTTGCAATTACAACGTGGCCGCTGCCGTCTTCAAGCATATATTTGATATGCCAGAAATGACCCTGTTCTTCCTCGTAGCTGACTTCCGCATCGGAAAGAGCAGTTGCACATTTAGGACACCAGTTGATAATTCTGTTGCCTTTATAGATAAGACCTTTTTCGTAAAGGTTTACAAACACTTCACGTACAGCTTTTGAACAGCCTTCGTCCATTGTAAAGCGTTCTCTTGACCAGTCACAAGAACAGCCGAGAGTTTTAAGCTGTTTTATAATGCGGTCGCCGTACTGTTTCTTCCAGTCCCAAACACGTTCAAGGAACTTTTCACGGCCAAGGTCATATCTTGTAAGACCTTCGTTTTCACGGAGGTATTCTTCAACCTTTATCTGTGTTGCAATACCCGCGTGGTCTGTTCCCGGTACCCAGAGTGCCGAGTAGCCTGCCATTCTTTTATATCTGATTAAGATATCCTGAAGTGTTTCGTCAAGGGCATGTCCCATATGGAGCTGTCCTGTAACGTTCGGCGGAGGAATAACAATTGTAAACGGCTCCTTTTTGCTGTCGGGTTCCGCTTTAAAATATCCGTTTTCTTCCCACTGTTTATATAATCTTTCTTCAACTACTGAAGGATCATATACTTTATTAAGTCCCTGTTCCATTTTATCTTTCTCCTTTAGTTAAGATTTCCCCTTAAATATAATATAACAATTGCTCCGGCAGCAACAACAACACCTGCAAATTTGCAAACCATTGCAACGTTCTGCACAACTTTTTCGTTTTTTGTTATGAGCCCTGCAATTTTACCGCCGCCGTAGGTTGCTATTATGCCGATAAATGCCAGTGCCCACAAAAGATATTCAAGTTTCATACCGTTACTTCCTTATTGTTTTTATTTGTTATCAACTATTACTTTGCCGCCAACCATTACATAGCTTACGTTGATATCGTCATCAAACATAATAATGTCCGCATCCATACCAACGGCAATTTCACCTTTTTTATAGCCTTTATTGATAATGCGTACCGGAGTTTTTGTCATCATTGTAACGGCATCTTTAAGCGGAACGCCAACCTGTTTTACCATTACTCTTACAAGTCTGTCCGTTGTTGCAATGCTTCCTGCAAAACACGTTCTGTCAGGCATTTTTGCAACGCCGTCTTCAATTATG
>JAZRHB010000049.1:0-2242 GCA_045644605.1 Clostridia bacterium | reverse complement strand
TAAAAATAAAATCCGCAGATTTCTCTGCGGATTTTTTTGTTCTTTTATTACATACGTTCAGGAGCTGTTACTCCGAGGAGATTCAGTGCTGATGAAAGGATTAGTTTTACCATTGAAACAAGAATAAGTCTTGCATTCATAAGGTCTTCTTCCACACCTTTTACCCTGCACGCATTATAGAATGTATGGAATGAAGATGCAAGCTCAACTGAATATCTTGTAAGTCTTGTCGGGTCATATGTTTTTGCCGCAAGTGCAAGCTCTTCCGGATATTTTGCAAGCATTTTGATAAGCTCTTTTTCTTCCTCTTCTTTAAGAAGTGCGAGGTTAACATCTGCTGTCTTTTTAAGACTTGTTCCCTCTTCTTCAAGTCTTGCAAGGATACTGCATATTCTTGCGTGTGCATACTGCACATAGAATACAGGGTTATCGTTTGACTGTTCAACCGCAAGGTCAAGGTCAAAGTCAAAATGGCTGTCTGCCTGTCTTAAGTTAAAGAAGAAACGTGCTGCATCTATACCGATATCTTCAAGCAAATCTGCAAGGTTTATCATTTCGCCCGTACGTTTAGACATTTTTACAGGTTTACCCTCTTTCATAAGTCTTACAAGCTGCATAAGAATTACGTCAAGTCCGTTCGGGTCTACACCGATTGCTTTCATTGCGGCTTTCATTCTTTCAACGTGACCGTGATGGTCTGCGCCCCAGATGTTTATTACTTTATCAAACGAACGTTTAACAAATTTATTTCTGTGGTATGCAATGTCAACAAGGAAATATGTCGGTATACCGTTGTTTCTTACGAGAACGTCGTCTTTATCAAGTCCGAGGTCGGTACTCTTAAGCCAGAGTGCGCCGTCGCTTTCGTAGGTATATCCGCTGTTTTTAAGAATTTCTATTGTTTCTTCTACCTCACCGCTTTTGTAGAGGTCTGTTTCAGGGAACCATACATCATAATTTATTTTATATGCACCAAGGTCGGCTTTTATTTTTGCAAAGTTCTTTTCAAGGGCATACTGCGCAAATACTTTGCGGCGTTCTTCACTATCCACATCTATGTATTTTTCGCCGTGGATTTCAATAAACGCTTTCATATGCTCTTTTATGTCGCCGCCATGGTATCCGTCTTCAGGGAACTCCATTGCGTCCTCGCCTTTTATAAGCTGAACATATCTTGCTTCAAGTGATTTGCCGAGTTTTTCAATCTGCGCACCGGCATCGTTAAGATAAAACTCACGTGTTACGTCATATCCGCAGTAATCAAGCACTGCCGCAAGACTGTCGCCAAGCGCACCGCCACGTGCATTACCCATATGCATAGGGCCTGTCGGGTTTGCGGATACAAATTCAATCATAACCTTTTTGCCGTTGCCTATGTTCTGTTTGCCGTACTCTTCGCCTTTTTCTTCAATAAGCTTAAGTGCATCATAAAGCCATTCGTCTTTAAGTCGGAAATTAAGAAATCCCGGACCTGCAATTTCGGCAGATGCAATATATGTGCCGTCAAATGAAAAGTTTTCAATTATGATATTTGCCACATCACGCGGGGATTTTTTTGCCTGGCGGGCAAACTGCATTGCAACATTACTTGAAAAATCGCCGTGCGCTTTTTCTCTTGGTTCTTCTATTGCAATTTCACCATCAAAATTACAGGGCAAATCACTTTTTTCCACTGCTTTATCAATAGAATTTCCTATAGAATTTACAAGTTGTTTTTTTACTTCTTCAATTATATTAACCATGGTGCCTCCTATACTCCGAATTTTATATTAAATGTATTTTTACTTGAGCTATTCGCAAAATCAAGCAAATATTCAAGGTTTATCTTTCCGCCGTCTTCGCCGATGTTTATATCAACTTTTGTTGGCGTTATACACATTCCAAAGTTGCCGTAGGGAGTTTCGTAATATCCCCTGTACTGACGGCCTTTTTTAAACATCATCTGTGTATTGTTTGTACCGAAACGGGCAAGCGTAACTTCATCCTTGCTCACCTTTATTGTGGTGGTTGTACCTTTATATCCTGTAAGCTCGCTTTCCTCGTATACTATATAATGCGTTGTATCTTTTATATAATATTTTCCTTCGGTTTCAAATTCAATTTTTTCCGGTTCGCCGCCTTTTTCGGTGCGCACGCCAACAATCGAAATTCTGATTTCCTTTTTCATATTACCTCTTAAGCCGAGGGGAATCGAACCCCATAAGCCTTAAACTTGTTAAATTTTTATTCTTGCAATTTGTCG
>JAZRHB010000048.1:0-10705 GCA_045644605.1 Clostridia bacterium | reverse complement strand
GCCTCCTTATTCAGCGAGGCTGTCGGCCTCCGTATCAAGAGAAGAATCCATAAATTCAGATTCAAGTTTTTTCATTATATCATCAAACTGTTTCATACTGCGTCCGTAGTTAATCCAGTCGCCTTCGATCTGGAACTGAGTAGCTTCTTTATATGTTTCTATTGCAGAAAGAATAAGTTCGTTTCCTGTTTCGGGAGATTCAGGAAGTACAAGCTGCGGCGTGTCATATCCTGCAGACGGCATCATTTTTGCAAGTTTGGCAAATGCCTCTTTAACGGAATTTTCAATAATAATATTATCTCCGCAAACCAGAACAATTTTCTGAAGCTCCGGTACAGAAGCGGCATTTGTGGATGTTGTGTATATCGGTTTTATATAAACAACAGTATCCATTATAGGAACAACAAGCATATTTCCGCGAAGAGCGTTTGTACTGTCAGTCTTGAGAGCTGAAAGAAGAGTCGATACATCGGAATTGGTATCAATCTTATTTTCAATCTGAAGACTTCCGTAAACGTGTTTACTCTGCGGGAAAATATATGATGTCATTTTGCCGTAATTGTTTATGTCGCAGGAAGCGGCAACCCAGGCAGTCATATTATCTTTTGCAACTGCGGTAAACGGCTGCATAAGCACAAGCTCGCTTGTGTTGTTATATATTTTAGCAAAATTGTAATAAGGTCTTATTGATTTCACATCACCCGAAGTACCGCGTTTTTCCTTGGAAATTTCCCAAAGGTCGGAGTTGGAATAGAATGTTGCAGGATTTGTGTTGTGATATTTTTTATAAATGTTTGCCTGCATTTCAAAAAGTGTTTCGGGGTATGTAATCTGCGATGCAATATCCGCCGGAAGCGGCTCGGAAGAAAGCACACCGGGATATGTTTTGTTATATGTCTGTATAATCGGGTCGCTCCAGTCAATTACATAAGCGGTAACTGTTCCGTTATAAGCATCAACAATAACCTTAACACTGTTTCTTACATAGTTTGTACCAAAATCCTCATCAAGTGTGTAATCGCGCTGTGAATAAGGATAATTATTTGTTGTGGTATATCCGTCAATAACCCATACAAGACGTCCGTCGTCGGTGATTGCAATATGTGCATCCTCGTCAAAAGTAAGGAATGGCAGAGCAAGCTTGGCGCGGTCAATAATATTGCGGTTTGTAAGAATTCGGCTATCGTTTGTAATATAACCGGAAATAGCAATATTTATGTCTGTATATTTTGCGGCATACAAAATTCGTGTAAACGGATTAAGCTGAACGCCGGCATAGCCGTCGTATGAAAATTCCTGTTCATCTTTGGAATTGTAGTAGTCAAGCTCGGTCTGAAGAGTGTTAACAATAACATAGCTGTCTTCGTCTGCAAGCTCGCCGAAATAGATGCGGTTTTGTTTGATTGCGGTAGGGAAGTTAGATGTTCCATCCATATCCTCAATCAAGAATTCAGGTTTTCCGTCGGAAGTAAACGCACTTGCGGAGCTTGCTGTAACGCCGTACCCGTGAGTATATCTCATTGTGCGGCTTACATAATCGGAATCATCCTTCGGGATGTTTTCGGTATTAAGCTCACGTACGGAAACAAGTGCAGTTTTTCTGTTGCCGTTTTCGTCGGTATAGGGAAGGGTATCAATATCGTTGAAAGTATAGAATGTTCTGAAACTCTGGAGCTGATTGAACGCCTGAAGTGTAGCATCAATATCGGAAATACGGATATTTGCAATATCGCTTTCATTATGTGCAACAGCCGCCGGAGTAACAATACCGGAAACCGGATACTCAATTTCAGTAATATCGTCAAGGTTATACGCCATATTTGTATACTGAATATTATTTTTGATATAAGGTCTTTCCATGGAAGCTTCGTTGGGACGAACTACAAGCTGCTGCACCACAACTGCGCAGATAACTGCAATAATCCATATAGCCGGATATGTAAGCACGCTTCCGATAAGGTGTTTTGGCTTTTTCTTTATAATAAAGATAATTGCCGCAACGATAATAGCAAAAAGGAAAATGGGGGACAGTTTGTAGTAATTAAGCCACACTGTCATATCGGTATATTTACCACCGGTTGTATCGCCGGATGAAGTAAATAAAAGTTCCTCAGCCGCAAATGAAAAAGCAACTGTGGTAAGAGCAAATATTGCAAGCACGCAAATGGTAAGATGCACTACAATACGCTGTTGTTTAAGAATTTTGGAAAATCCGCCGCCACCGTTTCTTACATAGTAAAGGAAATATACAAATACGGAATATGCAAAAACAAAGGAAAGCATAAGAATTCCCAGAATGGTAGCATTCATGAAAAGCGGGCGCTGGAACACATAATATCCAATATCTTTAAAGAAAATCGGGTCAAGAGTCGAAAACCAGCTCGGGTTTGATGCAATAAGTGCCGATTCCGCCATGTTATACGGAGTAAAGCAAATTGTAACAAGCGCAAGAAGTGCTGGCATTCCCCAGAATCCGAGAGGGGATGTAAGATATGTAGCTGTCGGCTCCCATTTAAGAAGATTCTTTTTGATAATCAAATCGGAAATCATAAAGAGAATGAATGCAAGAACAAAGCATCCGGATTTCAGGATAATATCAGCCTGAAGGTTTTTGAGATAAATGGAAAGATACTGCTCGCCGATTTCTTTTATGTTGATATAGTTAAGGTAAGCAGTTGCCACGGCGTATCCTATAACAACAAGAAAAACGGCAATAAGGGCTGCTATCCACCAGCCTTTGTGTTTAATTTTAATCTTCTGTTTATTTCCCATTTTTATTCCTCCGTTTTATCAAAAAGTGCATTTGCAAAATCCATTGCGGAAAAATCCTGCAAGCTGTCAATGGACTCCCCAAGTCCTATATATCTTACCGGAATATTTTGTTCATTTGAAATGGCAATAATTACGCCGCCTTTTGCAGTTCCGTCAAGCTTTGTAAGAATAATGCCCGTAATTTCCCCAACCTCGCCAAAAAGTTTTGACTGGGAAAGTGCATTCTGGCCGGTTGAAGCATCAAGCACAAGATAAACATCTCTTGAAGCCCCCGGTGCCTGCTTTTCAGCAATACGAAGCATTTTCTTAAGCTCTTCCATAAGATTTTTCTTATTATGAAGTCGCCCTGCCGTATCAACAATAAGAACATCGGGTTTTTTAACTGCCGCGGCGGAAAGTGCATCATACACAACAGCCGCAGGGTCGGAACCTTCGCTCTGTTTTATCAGCGGAACACCGCATCTATCAGCCCATACCTGAAGCTGGTCAATTGCACCCGCACGGAAAGTATCTGCCGCCGCAAGAAGAACATTCTTGCCTTCGGATTTGAATTTGTATGCCAGTTTGCCGATTGATGTGGTTTTGCCAACGCCGTTAACGCCGATTACGAAAATAATCTGCATTCCGTCTGTGCTGGCAGGCTCTTCGCTTTTTTTCAGCATTTCTATAATTATACTTTTAAGCTCGTCTTTAAGAAGTTCCGAATCGGAAATCTTTTTTGTTTTTGCCACATCGCGAAGTTTGTCTATTATTTCAAGCGAGGTGGAAACGCCAACATCGGCGCTGATAAGTGCCTCTTCAAGCTCCTCCATAAGCTCTTCGTCAACCTTGCGGAAAGCTGCAAAAACAGAATCCACTCTTTCGGTAAAAGCTTCTTTTGTTTTTGTAAGTCCTTGTTTTATTTTATTAAAAAATCCCATAACAGAATCCTTTCTTCTTATTTAAATATAATTATATAACTTTTTATTCCAAATATCAATAGTTTTATACAATTATTCCCACTTTGTAATATATCGGAAACAGATTACATCACCATTTTCGGGGAAGTAAGAATCGCATCCGACCATAAGTGACTCGCCGTTTACAGTATATATCCAACCCGACATATCGCCGAAATCTCTTTCATATATGTTGCCGATACCCTTAAAATAAACGGGATTCTGATTGAATTCAAAATGTATTTTATTGTTCGTAAGCTCGCGCTTTAATATATCAAATGCGCTTTCGCCTTTGGAAAAAGCGGCAGCTTCGGTTTTGTATATAATACCGTCTTCGGGGATTATTTCAAGCTTTTCTTTGTTTTGTACATCGGAAGAAAATGCACTGCTGCAATCAAGAACAAGTGTGCACGCACTATCGTATGCAGGCGCATTCTGGCATCCGCAAAAAAGACAAATAATAAGAGCAATTAACCCCAAAAAGTATATTTTTTTCATATTGCACCTCAAAAAACATATTCAAGGGGATTTGCGACTTTCGCAAAACCCCTTGAAAGTATATCATATTTAGCATTTTGTGTCAATGATTTACATATGTGCACGAAGCTTTTTTATTGCCTTTTTTTCAATTCGCGATACATATGACCTTGAAATACCAAGCTCGTCGGCAATGTCGTTTTGAGTCCGTGTAGGAATTCCTCCTAATCCGAACCGCGTTGTTAGAATGTATATTTCGCGCTCGTCAAGCACATTTTTTATATTATGATGAAGCTCGTCAATCTGCGAGGAAAGGGCAACCTTGTCATAAACATTGCCGTCCTCATCAACAAGAACATCCATAAGGGTAATTTCGTTTCCGTCGCGGTCCGACCCTATGGTATCGTTCATTGACACTTCGTTCTGGAATTTTTTGTTCCGGCGTATATGCATAAGAATTTCGTTGTCAATACATTTAGCAAGATACGTGGCAAGCCGGCTTCCTTTTTCGGTGTTAAAGCTTGCAACACCTTTTATAAGACCTATGGTACCAATGGAAATAAGGTCGTCGTTTTCATATCCGCAGCCGGAATATTTTTTTACAATATGTGCAACAAGCCGCATATTGCGTTCAATAAGAATATTTTTTGCGTTTGCATCGCCGCTTTTCATTTTATCAAGATATTCCTTTTCTGCAGCAGCAGAAAGTGGCTTTTTAAAACTGTTTCCTTTCCCCAGATAACCTGCAAAAAACCATACATTAGCGGCAATAAAGGCAAGAACTGGCCATAATGCTTCAAACAAAATAAAACACACCTTTCAAGTCATAATAATACAATATATGACGGAAAAGGTGTGTTTAATATTTGATTTTACAAAAAAATTACTGAAGATTGAATGTGGTATTAATTTCTTCAACCTGCGCATCGTTTATTTTAACAATTTCGCCAAGCTGTTTTGAAGTGATAATAGCCATTGCAGTATATTCAGCAACTTCAAGGCGGTCAAATGCATTGATAAGAGATGCACCTGTTGCAATAAGACAGTCGTTGTCAACAAGCGCAACCGGAGTTGACGGACTTAAAGTATCGGCTGTCATTTCAGGCTGCATAAAGCTGCTTCCGAATGGGAGTTTAACTACATTACGAAGCTGAATGTAAGATTCCGGAATTGTTCTTGAATCAAATTCTGCATCTGTTGCCGCAAACGCCATAACATTGTGCGGATAAGCAATAATGACGGAATTGATTTCCGGATGCTTTTCATAAACATATTTATGTAAAAGTGCAGAACGGCTTGGAAATTTACCCGCTTCCTTTTTGCCGTCACGAATTGTAACAAGGTCTTCCGGTTCAAGATAAAATCTGTCTTTGTTATAAGGAGTTATAACAAAAGAATTATCATCAATTCTCTGTGAGAAAGTACCCTGTGTGCTTGAGAAAAGACGCTGTGTATATGCACGTTTTATAAGCTTAACCATATCACGGCGGATTGCTTTTTCGTCACTTGAATAATATTCGGGAACAAATTCTTCTGTAATAGGATGAGCCTTTGTTTCATAGGATTCAATATTTTTATCGGAAAGCGCGCGCGGTGTTCCCACAATTCTTGAATTTATTTCAAGTCTTGCGCAGTATTCAAATGTTTCAAATGCCATAAATGCTCTGAAAAGGGAAGAATGTCCTACAACAACACCGTGGTTATCCATCATAACTGTATTGATTTCGGTATCTTTGAAAACTTTTGCAATATTTTCGCCAAGCTTTATGCTGCCGGGGATATCATAACCGGCAATTCCGATTTTTCCGCAAACGGAAGAAATATTTGAAAGAATTTTACTGTTCGGAACGCTGCGCACAATACTGTAGGAAACAAGAGCCGGGGGATGTGCGTGCAGTATTGCTTTAATGTCGGGACGGGTTTTATAAAGAAGTGAGTGGAACGGAAGCTCGCAGGACGGATTATGTTTACCGATAATTTCGCCCGATGGTGTAACACGCACAATATCGTCACGTGTAAGCGAGCCTTTGTCAACACTACCCGGAGTAATCCAGATGTCACCGTTTTCGTCAATAACAGAAAGGTTACCGCCGGAAGTAGTTGTCATTCCGCAAGCATAAATACGCTCCATAATTGTTACAATCTGGTCAGCCGGATGCATAAATTCAAAATTCATAATTCATTACCCTTTCACAAAACAACCCAAAAGGTTGTTAAAAATTTATCATACCTTTATTATACTGCAATTTGTGCAGTGTGTCAATAAAATTTGGATTTATTGTAGAAATTACACAAATAAAGAAGAATATAAAAAGAAAATCCCTGCAAAATGCAGGGATATACTATATTAATAGCCGCCTTCTTCGCTGAGGGAGTCGTCATTTATAATCCAGTCCTCAACATCAACAATGCGGAAATTTTCTTTATCATCACGGATAATAACCTGTTTGATACCTGCATTGATAACCTGACGTTTGCACATAGAACAGGAGGAAGCTCCGCTTACATATTCGCCTGTTGAAACTTCTTTACCCACAAGGTAAAGAACGGAATCAATAAGGTCGCGTCTTGATGCGCTGATAATAGCGTTTGCTTCGGCGTGAACCGAACGGCAAAGCTCATATCTTTCGCCACGGGGGATGTTAAGCTTTTCTCTCATACAAAATTCAAGTTCACAGCAGTTTTTTCTGCCGCGCGGAGCACCATTATAACCTGTTGAAATAATCTCATCATTTTTAACAACAATTGCACCGTACGCCTTGCGCAGACAAGTGCTTCTTTCAAGAACAGTTTCTGCAATATCAAGATAATAATTGTGCTTGTTTATTCTGTTCATAGTAAACAACACCTTTCAATAAAAAAATACTGTTTTTGACATTATATCACATAAACAGTATTTTTTCAAGAGGATTGTTTATCTTTCAACAGGAACTTTAATTCTCTGGTGAAGTTCAACTTTTGAATCGTCAAGATTATTAAAAGAAATAAGCTCTTTTACTTTATCTCTTACATCACCTTTTGTATTATCTTTTGCAATGCTCCAAAGGGTATCGCCCGAACGGACAACAACGGTAATATATTCAACTTCATTCGAAGAAGCGCTTACTCCGCCGGTAACAAAGTTTCCTGCGTATATAATTGTAAGTACAAGCATTGTAAGACAAATAACACTTCTGAACAATTTAAACGGGTTAATTGTAATTCTTTTCATAATAAATCTCTCCTTCCGAACAAACAGAACGTTTGTTTGATTATAGTATAACAGAACATTTGTTCTTTGTCAATAGGTTTTCGAAAAAATTTTCAAACATATGTTTGACAAAGTGAAAAATGTATGGTATAATACAGATAAATAAAGGTAAAGGAAGTGTTACCGTGGCAAGAAAAAAACGCGAAGGTATTGAAGAAGAAATACTTAATTTTATAAAAGAGTTTATGAATGAGCATGGGTATTCACCCTCTGTTCGTGAAATAGGTGCGGCTGTCGGTTTCAGCTCATCCTCAACAATTCATGGGTACATCAAACGTCTTGAGGAAGAGGGCAGGCTTGTAATGGCAGCCGAAAAAACAAGAACTATTAATTTAAAGGAAGAAAATAAAAATCCGTTTGCCGATATGCCCGACATTTCAACCGAGCATATTGACGTGCCGGTTGTAGGCAGTGTTGCGGCGGGTCTTCCGATAACAGCGGAGGAAAATATAACCGATGCGTTTCCGCTTCCGGCATATTTTGCACGCGGCGGCGAAGTCTTTATGCTTAAAGTAAAAGGCGACAGCATGATAAACGCGGGAATTCTTAGCGGCGACTATGTTATTGTAAAAAAGCAGACCACTGCAAAAGCAGGGGAAATAATCGTTGCGCGTATTGATGAGGAGGCAACAGTTAAACGTTATTATAATGAAGGAAACGTAATCCGCCTCCAGCCTGAAAACGATTATATGGAACCCATCTATTCCGATAATGTTATAATAGAAGGAAAAGTAATCGGCGTGTTTAGAACGAATGTAATATAAGTTAATATGTAAGCCGACGCACTGCGTCGGCTTTTTTTATTCCAACTTTTTCGCAATAACCTATTGACAAAGCAGTAAAAAAGTGGTATTGTTATATAAGTTGTTAGCACTAAAGACAAATGAGTGCTAATAACAATTGCAAGGATGGTGATATTATGCAGCTGAGTGACCGTAAACGCAAAATATTACAGGCAATTATACATGACTATATTGAAACTGCGGAACCTGTCGGCTCCCGCACAATATGCAAAAATCATATAAGCGACTTAAGTCCAGCAACAATCCGTAACGAAATGGCAGACCTTGAGGAAATGGGCTATCTTGAACAGCCGCACACCTCGGCGGGCAGAATTCCGTCGGATTTGGGATACAGGGTTTTTGTAGACAGCGGTCTTGAACGCTACAGACTTACAATTAAAGAAATGCTGCAGATGCAGGAAGCATTCAAACATAAAATGCGTGAAGCAAATTCCATAATGTCGGAAATTTCGTCAATCCTTTCGCAGATGACAAATTATACGGCGGTTGCAACATCAAAACGTGCAAGCAACATAAAAATCCAGAGCCTTCAGGTAATGCCGATTGACGCTCGCAGAATTCTTGCTATGATGATAACAAACGACGGCGGCGTAAAAAATCAGCTTATCGTAACCCGCCAGGAGATTGACGGTGTACGTGCGGCAGAAATCACGGCAGTTTTAAACAGCTGTTTTGCGGGAATGACCGTATCAGACATAACGCCCGAAAAGTTTTCCGAAGTAGGTGCAAGACTCCGCACTTTTGCAGAAATTGACGATGTGTTTGAGTTTATGCTTAAATCCGCAGCGGAAATTGAAAAGCAGGAAATCATTGTTGACGGAAGTATCAATATGCTTAATTTCCCCGAATATTCGGATGTTAACAAAGCAAAACGTATACTTGAATATATCAATGATAAGAACAGCCTTAATATGCTTCTTCAAAGTCCCAAACGGGAAAATGAAATTGAAGTTATTATAGGAAACGAAAATCCGCTTGATGAGTTCAAGGACTGCAGTATCATAATGTGCAGCTACAACCTTGGCGGCAGAAGCGGAAGTATAGGTCTTGTAGGACCGAGAAGAATGAATTATTCAAAAGCCATTTCGATGATGGAATATCTTAAAAATGAGCTTGATAATATAATATCGGAAAGGACCGATGAGGATGAGTAAGAAAAAAGCCGCTGAAGAGGAAGTTCTTCAGCAGGAAGAAACTGCGGCAGAAGAAAAAAATGAATCAAACGAAGCTATGGAAAAATATCTTCGTCTTGCGGCAGAATTTGATAACTACAAAAAGCGTACAATTAAAGAAAGAACGCAGATAGCTGAAAATTCCAAAGCAGATATAATAAAAGAGTTTTTACCGGTTATGGATAACATAACCCGTGCGGTAGCGGCTCTTGACGGAGCTGATGCCGGCGTTAAACAGGGCGTAGAGCTTATGGCAAAACAGGTAGGAGATATTTTTGCAAAACTCGGTATTGAAAAAATTCCGGCACTTGGTGAAACCTTTGACCCGAACCTTCACGAAGCAGTAATGCACATAGAAGACGATTCATGTGCAGAAAGCGTAATCGTGGAAGAGTTTGAAACCGGATATAAATATAATGATAAAGTAATTCGCCACAGTATAGTAAAAGTGGCTAACTAAAATTGGAGGTATAAGACAATGGGCAAAATCATAGGTATTGACCTTGGAACAACAAACTCCTGCGTAGCAGTTATGGAAGGCGGCGAAGCAGTAGTAATTCCTAATCCGGAAGGAGCAAGAACAACACCTTCCGTTGTGGCATTCACAAAATCAAACGAAAGACTTATCGGTCAGGTTGCTAAAAGACAGGCAGTTGCAAACCCCGACAGAACAATCCTTTCAATTAAAAGGGATATGGGAACTGACAGAAAAGTAGCTATCGACGATAAAGCATATTCACCGCAGGAAATTTCTGCAATGATTCTTCAGAAGCTTAAAGCCGATGCAGAAAGCTACCTCGGCGAAAGCGTATCTCAGGCAGTAATCACAGTTCCTGCATATTTCAGTGACTCACAGCGTCAGGCAACAAAAGACGCAGGTAAAATTGCAGGTCTTGAAGTTCTTCGTATTATAAACGAACCTACAGCCGCAGCTCTTGCATACGGTATGGATAAAGACGGCGACCAGAAAATTATGGTATATGACCTTGGCGGCGGTACATTCGACGTATCAATTCTTGAAATCGGTGACGGTATTTTTGAAGTTCTTGCAACAAGCGGTAACAACAAACTCGGCGGCGACGACTTTGACGAAAGAATTATCGGCTGGCTTGCTGACGAATTCAAAAAGCTCGAAGGTATTGACCTCCGCGCAGACAAAAGTGCAATGCAGAGACTTAAAGAAGCAGCTGAAAAAGCTAAAATTGAGCTTTCCGGCGTAGCTTCCACAAATATCAATCTTCCGTACATCACAGCGGATGCAACAGGTGCAAAACACCTTGATATGACACTTAC
>JAZRHB010000047.1:0-1814 GCA_045644605.1 Clostridia bacterium | reverse complement strand
TCTTTTATAAGCGGAACAATTTCTGCCATACTTACTTTGTTCATTTGTCTACCTCGTTATCTGATATATTTAAGACTTATAGAATCATAAACATCGCCGTTTGTGGTATCAACAACATATCTTGCTTGCGGGTCCTGATTTTTTGAAGACAGCATAGACATTGCATCGCCGCCGATAAAAACATAGCAGGGACGCACTTTACCGTCATATGTAACTTCGATTAGATGACCGTCAAAATCGGGCAGTATCATTGTGCCTGCACCAAGATGCTTTGTTGCCGCTTTCTGGCAAATATCCATTGCATCGTTAAACGAAAGTTTCTGTTCCGGCACAGCGGGGATAAAGGTTGCTGACGGTTTGGGTGTGGTTTCGGGTGCTGCTGTGGGATTTTCCGGTTTTGCAGGTGTGGTAGCCGCAGGGGTTGGTGCTGGTGGTATTTCAGCAGGTTTGCTGTTTGCAAAATGCTGCATTACAAAATAAAACACAGCAAAAGCCGCAAGCACCGAGGCCGCAATTATTGCAGTTTTTAAAAGTTTAGGATTTTTTTCTTCTTCTGCTACTGTTGGAATGGTTTCTTCCTCGGGTGTAATTATGTTTTTTTCTTCTTCCATCATTCTTCCTCCTTAACATCTACGTAGCGACAATCAGTTTTAACAAATTTTCCGTCGCCGCAGGTTATTTCCGTCAGGGATTTGATAAAATTATCATCGCCGCCCTGCGGAATACATACCGTAAAAACAACATTTTCAAAATAATCGGTTTTATCAATAATTATATTTTCGGTTTCAAGAAAATGGCGGATTTTACCCGACAGGTTATAATCGGCTGTAATTTCATATATATTACACAGCTTTCTTGTTACGGGCACGGCAAGGGTAATCCCCTCGGATGCCGATTTGCCGTATGCGTGCACAAGTCCGCCTGTGCCAAGCAGAGTGCCGCCGAAATATCTCGTAACAACAACCGCAACATCGGTAAGTCCACGCTTGCGGATGCTATCCAGCACGGGCATCCCCGCCGTTCCCGACGGCTCGCCGTCGTCCGTAAAGCGTTGCAGGTTATTTTCCTGCAGGACATACGCATACACGTTATGCGTTGCATCGGAAAACTCCTTTTTTATTTCAGCAACAAACTCAAGTGCCTCCGTTTCGGTAACAACGGGACGCACAGTTGCGATAAAAACGGATTTTTTCTCCGTAAATTTCGTGCGGACTTCTTTTTCCACTGTTTTATATTCAGGTTTCATACTGTTCATATTTATACACCGCTTTTTGTTCTACATCTGCAGTAATTTTGACGCCGGTTTCGACATATTCCTCGTTTATAATAACGCCATCCTCACGTAGCTGTGCGGTAAGACCCGCCTGTGCATACGGAATCAGCAGGTTCATACGGCGTTTTGTTACGGGCAGGTGCGTACATATCATACGCAAAAGCTCGTCCATATTTGTGCCGTCTTTGGCAGAAATATACACGTTATTACCGCAGGTTTTAGTATCCGCATCCATGCGGTCGCATTTATTAAACACGTTTAAAACAGGAATTTCAGAACATCCAAGTTCAGTAAGCAGATTTTCGCTTACTTTAAGATGCTCGAGGTATTCTTCGTTTGAGTAATCCACTACGTTTAGAATCAGTGATGCATACTGCGTTTCTTCAAGAGTTGATTTAAACGCATTTACAAGATGATGCGGAAGTTTGCGGATAAATCCGACGGTATCAATAAGAATAACCTCGCGTCCGTCGGGCAGGGTAAGCGCCCTTGCCGTCGGGTCAAGCGTTGCAAAAAGTTTATCTTCTGCAAGCACGCCCGC
>JAZRHB010000046.1:0-16349 GCA_045644605.1 Clostridia bacterium | reverse complement strand
CCTTTGGAGTAGCTAAATTAAATTCGCATCAGCTGACCAAAGGTCAATTTAGCTACGAAGTTATTTAGCGTGCCCCCGGCACATTTAGCTCGCATTATGCGAATTTAGCTGTTCGAGTGTGTGCACTCGAACTAAGCTGCGGGGGATATTGGGATTGGCGTGTGTACAGGTCTTGGTGTTGACACCGGTGGTGGTGTTGGCGATGCGTTCGGGTCAGGTGTTGCGTTAGGATCGGGGGTAGCATTCGGGTCTGTTTCTTCCGGATTTTCGCCTTCCACCAAATGCATTCCGCTACATTCTTTTACCGGCACCATACTCGGCTTAAACATTTCATATACCGTTTTTTCGCATCCCTCTATTGCAAGGTCGCCCGTTTCAAGACATATTGTTGCCCATTCCACACCACTTGGTGCTTTAAAGCCTTTATTTGTAAGACCTTTATGCACATCGTTCATAACGCTTTTGAACAGTTTATGTGCAACAATGGATGTCTGGCTGTACGGAACGGTTTTCGGTTCGTCATAGCCGTACCAAACCGCACCTACATAATACGGTGTATATCCTACATACCAACGGTCTTTATCGTCATTAGTTGTACCGGTTTTACCCGCCGCCGTCATATTATTAAGCTTTGCGGATATTCCAAGTCCGCCTTCCGCTGTTGTTACAAGCACGCTTGTCATAATATCGGCAGTCTGTTCAGAAAATACTCTGTTGTTTACAATTTCTTTTTCAAGAATTACTTTTCCTGTTTTGTCAAGCACCTTTGTATACATATACGGTGTTGTATATATACCTTTATTTGCAAATGTACTGTATGCCGCCGCCATTTCCTTAACACTTACACCTTTTGTAAGACCGCCGAGTGAAAGCGGTGCAAGATATTTATCATCTTTGGCGGTTATATTTGAAAAGTGCATTTTATTCACAAGAAAATCGAATGAATTATCAACGCCAACCTGAATAAGTGTTTTTATTGCCGGAATGTTCATTGAACGTTCAACGGCTCTTCGCATTGTAACGGGACCTTCATATCCTTTATACCAGTTCTTCGGATTCCATCCGTTCTGGCTGAATTCTTCGTCAATTATTATGCTTCCCGGCGAAATAAGGTTAAGCTCAACAGCCGGACCGTAAACCGCAATCGGTTTTATGGACGACCCCGGCTGACGATAGGTATCGGTTGCTCTGTTAAGAATAAGGCTTTCCGTTTTCGGTCCTACGCCGCCCACCATTCCTCGGATTGCACCGTCTTCCGGCGATATGATAACCATTGCCGCCTGAGGCTGTACATCACCCGAAAGTTTCGGGAACAGATTTGTATTTTCGCTGTCTTCAAAGGTTTTGTGCATTGCATTTTGCACATCTACACTCATTGTTGAATATATTTTAAGTCCGCCGGAATAAACCATTCGAGTTGCCTGTTCTATAGGAATGTTTTGTTTTGCGGCAAGGTCTTTTGTTACCTCTTCAACAAGTGCTTCGGAGAACCATGTGTTTACGCCGTTTTTCTGTGCTGTGCTTGTCTGCTTGAATTCAAGCGGCTGAGCAGAAGCTTCATTATACTCGTCTTCTGTTAAATATCCGTGTTCTTTCATTTTACCAAGCACAAGCATCTGTCTGTTCTTGTTGTTTTCCGGATAATCAAACGGGTCAAGGTTTCGGGGCGACTGCGTTATACCGATAATCGACGCCGCTTCGGCTACCGTAAGGTCGGCAACGTCTTTGTCAAAATAGGTATATGCCGCCATCTGAATACCATTACTTCCGTTGCCGAAATATACAATGTTCAAGTAATATTCAAGAATTTCCTGCTTGTCCATTTTTGTTTCAACCACAAGCGCCCTGAAAATTTCCCTTATTTTTCGTGTCGGACTGTTATCCCAATCGCCTGTAACGTTTTTAACAAGCTGCTGTGTGATTGTGCTTCCGCCGTAATCACTTGTGCCTGTGATAAAACCAAAGATTGCGCCTGCTGTACGTTTTATATCTATACCTCTGTGCGAATAAAATCTTTCATCCTCAATTGCAATTGCGGCTTTCTGCACAAACTCGGGGATATTTTCAATATCCACCCAAACCCTTCGTACATCGCCGTGAAGCTGTTCATATTCTAGCGGGTTCCCGTCTTTATCAACACCAAAAACAACAGATGATGAATCCATCTTATAGCTTGTAATGTCAAATCCATATGCGTCAATCACAAACGAAGCGAGCGATATTACAATGGCAAAACAAGTAAGTATTCCAACTGCCAAAAGTATTTTACCTATATTTTTTACGGTTTCCTGTTTGCGCTTTGTTCTTTTTTTTGCCATAAGACTTACCTCCGCTTACGGTTTTTTGCTTATCTTACTTCATTATACAACAAAACCTTACTTTTTACAAGTTATATTTTGTTACTTATTGGTTACAATATCCTTACGGGAGGGATATTTATGTCAGAAAAAACAAAAATTCTCATTTTTTCTTGTGCGTGTCTGTTTTCGTTTGCAGTGGGACTTTTTTGCGGTATGGTATCGGGCGGCACTAAAACCGAGTACATTTATGTTCCCGAAGCTGCCGCGGCGGCTGAATATTCAGAATCTGCGGAAATGCCTCTTCCCGCACCGATGCTGTATTACTATATGAAATCGCAGGACGGCATAATTTATGTGTATTCCGTAGGTGAGGCGGGCGATATGGCGCTTATGCTTGAAATTGATTATATTGATTTCCGTTCACTCACCGAAAATCAAAAGCAAAAGCTTGCGGATGGCATTTCGTTTGCATCAATGGAGAATATTGCCGAGTTTGTACAAGATTTGGGAACATAGGAGCCGAGTGAAACTGAACTCCCACAAGCCTTAAACTTGTTAAATTTTTATTCTTGCAATTTGTCGTCCTCTCAAGGCGCCAGCCTTTCTTCGTCTTCCTCATTCCAATTATATAAAATTTTCCTGCGTTTAAGGTCGAAGAGTTTAAATTCCTTAACTTTTGATTAAAGGCATCCCGTACATTTACATCAGTTTCTGCAGCATAACACAAAATTTACGGTTTTAAACCTTATGGTGTTCAATTTCACCCGACTTTTTTACTTTTCTATTGATTTTTCCATCGCTTGCGGATATAATTTAATTGAGGTAATTTATTATGCGACTTGATAAATTTATTGCCGATGCAGGCATCGGCTCGAGAAAAGAAATTAAACAGGCACTTAAAGGCGGTCTTGTGTGCGTGGGCGGTGTCCCCGAAAAAAACGCCGCCCGCCACATAAATCCCGAAACGGATATTATCAGTTTTGCGGGGCAGAAAATAGAATATAAACCATTTGTATATCTTATGCTGAACAAACCTGCGGATACCGTATCCGCAACGTATGACAATCGTGATGCCACGGTTATTTCGCTTGTACCCGAAGAGTATTCGCATTACGAGCTTTTCCCCGTGGGCAGACTTGATAAGGATACCGAAGGATTTCTTCTTATAACAAACGACGGCGCGCTTTCACATAATCTGCTTTCCCCGAAAAAACACGTGGATAAACGCTACTTTGCCCGTCTTGACGGCGCAGTTGCCGAAGGCGACAGGGAGAAATTTGCATCGGGGATCCAGCTTGATGACGGATATAAAACCCTGCCCGCCGTGCTTGATGCCGAAATTGGTTCAAATGAAGCTTATGTTACCATTCAAGAAGGCAAGTTTCATCAGGTTAAACGTATGTTTGCAGATGTGGGCAAGCACGTTACATATTTAAAACGCGTTCGCTTTGGCCCGCTTTCCCTTGACGAAAGTCTTGCACCCGGCGAAATGCGCGAGCTGACAGATGAAGAACTTGCTCTTTTAAAAGGAGAATAGTATGATATATAAAAAAATTCCAAATACGGATATAAAAACATCTGCCATTTGTCTTGGCACAAATTCAATCGGCAGTGATATTGATAAAGAAACATCTTTGGCTCTCCTTGATACATATGTTTCGCTTGGCGGAAATCATATTGACACGGCACATTATTACGGATATGGTGCAAGCGAAAAAACTATTGGGAAATGGCTTTCCGAAAGCGGAAAAAGAAACGACCTTATTATCACAACCAAGGGTGCATGGCCGTATGACGGCGCTCCCCGACTTACAAAAGCAGAAGTGGAAGCTGACCTTGACGAAAGTTTAGCCCGTCTTTCTGTCGATTATATTGACATATATCTTCTTCACCGCGACTGCACGGATTTTGCGGTAGAACCGATTATTGATTATTTCAATGAGTTTGTGAAAAAAGGGAAAATCCGTAGTTTCGGTTGTTCCAACTGGACCTCTGAACGTGTTTCGGCGGCAAACCAATATGCAAAAAAATCCGGACAGATGGGATTTGCCGTAAGCCAGATAAAATGGTCGTTTGCGGAAATTTCCCCCACATATAAGGAACAGGACGGACTTGTTTCCATGACGGATGATGAATATAAGTTTTATCTTGATGCAAATATGGCGGTTATGGCATATGCATCACAGGGGAAAGGCTTTTTTTCAAAATTTCTTTCCGGCGGTAAGGCGGCATTAAGTGAAAAAGCAAAAGAACGATATTTATGCAAAGAAAACCTGGACAGACTTGTAAAACTGATGGCCCTTGCAGACCAAAGAGATGTTTCTCTATCAGCACTTTTGCTTTCATATATATATTCACGACCGTTCACATCGGTGCCCGTAGTCGGCTGTTCAAATGTTTCTCAGCTTGAAGACAGTATGTCAGCAACTAACCTTATTTTACATGAAACTGAAATTGATTACCTTATTACGTAAATTAAGAAGGCCGGACGAAACCACTTTTCGTCCGGCCTTCTTGTACCACGCATCTCTCATGCGTTAATCGGCTAAAATATATACTTTTACGTTACGTCTGCCCCATCTCATACATTCAGCTCTTGTATCCATAAATAAGTCAATTTTATTTCCTTTAATTGCGCCACCTTTATCTCCGGCAATGGCATAACCATAATCGGCAGAGCCATCAAGCGATTCAATATAAAGTTTTGAGCCCATTGGTATAACTCTCGGGTCAACGGCAACAACACCTCTTGCGGCTTTCATACCGCTGGCGGTAATTCCGTATCCTCTGTCACCCGGGGTTTTGCCGCAGCTTTCAAACGAAAGGTCGTACGCTGTGGCGGATACTGTAACTGTTCTTGTGTAGTTAAGCTGGGTTGACGGATCTGTTACCCTGGAAACATTGCCTCCACGGGAAACAGATGCATATTTTGTACCATATTCCACAATTTTGTTTGTAGGCTCGGTTAAAATTCTTTCACCTGCCACCTGTCGGGAAAGCTCCTTACCGTTGGAATAGGTAACATTATACATGACCTCTTTTGTTCCGGCAATACCTTCCTGAACAACTCTGGTTTCTCCTCTGTCCAGATTAGAATTAGGCGTCTGAATAATTGCAAACGCAATTTCCTCCTGAACAGGCACCATATCCGAAGTTACCTTCGTAATGGTAATCTGCGTGTTTTTGTTTACTACGCTGTCCAATGACGGACTTATTATATCCATACTATCCATTGTAATATTGTTTATTTCCAGTATTTCTCCCACAGTCTGACCTGCGGCCATTACCGTCTGCATCTGTCCGCCCACGCTTAAATTAAGCGGATATGCACGTGTAATGTTAATTTCCTGATTTTTCTTCAGGGTCGAGAGCATTGGCGGCGTTATCAAATCGTATTCGCCAACAACAATACCGCTCGCATTAATAAATTTTTCAACAGTTCCCGAAAACGTTGCCGCTGTTGTGATTGCCACTCCGTTTTCCTTAACGGTAACTGTTTTAATGGATAAAAGCGTAGATGTGGTTATTACTGTTATTGCTGATATAACCATTATAATAGCCTGAAAAGTTCTTGTAGAAAATGCCCTTTTCACAGCTATTTTAGCTGTACCAAACATTTTAACACATCCCTTCGAGTGTCCATTCTACTATAAATCGCCTTGTTTGTCAAATTCGCATCACAATTTTCGCTGACAAAATTTGACAGCTCCGATTTTTGCTCAAAATCGGTACATATTGTGTTTTTTCCTTTGCCATTCCTATAAAAAACCACGATATGTAGAAAAATTCCAAATTGACAAAATCTTCCATTTTTCTTAATTTTTTTAGGTATAATTACTATACAAGTTTGTGTTTTTTAGTTTTTTATTGTTCATATTTCATAATTTTTTGTGCCTCCCCACCCGAAAGGGCTTTTCTTCGGTTATTATTTTGAGTTGACACGGATATATTTTCATTGTAAAATAGTATATATATTATATAGGAAACTATTTATTCTGAGAGGATTGATTCTTTTGAATAATCATCATATACATCTTATCGGCGTTGGCGGAATCAGTATGAGCGGTCTTGCAGAAATCCTTATTTCAAGAGGCTTTTCGGTTTCCGGTTCAGACATAAACCATACCGACAGTGTAAAATATCTTGAGTCACTCGGACTTAAGTTTTATAAAGGTCACCACGCCGAAAACGTAAGCGGTGCGGACACCGTTGTTTATACCGCCGCTGTGTCGGATGAAAATCCCGAGCTTTTGGCGGCTCGCACGGCGGGCGCACGCGTTATTCCCCGTTCGGTTCTCCTTGGCGAAATTATGGCAAACTACAAATATTCCGTTGCGGTTGCGGGAACTCACGGAAAAACCACCACAACCTCAATGATTTCTTACATATTTGAAAAACTCGGGCTTGACCCGACAATTCTTGTAGGTGCAAGACTTGATATAATTGACAGTAATATGAAGCTTGGGAGAAGCGATTATTTCATTGCCGAAGCGTGCGAATATCACCGCAGTTTCCTTGATTTTGCACCTTACTGTGAAACAATCCTCAACGTAGAACCTGACCATCTTGATTATTACAAGGATGCGGACGATTATCACAGTGCATATACAGAATTTTTAAAACGTGTTTCGCCCGACGGATTTACCGCCATCTGTGCTGACGATGCCGACCTTATGGAAATGACAAAAGCAATCGTTTGCCGCACTGTTACATACGGAATTTCAAATGAAAACGCGCGTGTTCAGGCAAAAAACATCTCTGCTACCGACAAAACTGCGTCATACGACCTTTATATTGACAATGCTTTCGTATGTAAGGTTGAACTTTCGGTGTTTGGCTCACATAACATCTTAAATTCACTTGCGGCGCTTGCAAATGCGTATATGTTCGGGCTTGACCTTGAAAAAGCCGCCGCAGCGCTTGCCGATTTTAAAGGCGCCGACCGCAGATTTGAATATAAAGGAACATACGCCGGCGCATCGGTTTATGATGATTATGCCCATCATCCGACAGAAATAAAAGCAACGCTGGAATCGGCACTTATGATGCCCCACAATAACATTATATGCGTGTTCCAGCCGCATACATATTCAAGAACGAAAATATTTTTAAACGAATTTGCACATAGCTTCAGTGGCACAGATAAGCTTATTTTAGCACCAATTTATGCCGCAAGAGAGGCGTTTGACCCATCTGTTTCATCGGCAGATGTGTGCGCCCTTGCAAAAAAAACCGGAATTGATGCCGTTTGTATCGACAATTTTGATGATATTGCAAAATTCGTTAAATCTATTGCCTCTCCCAACGATATAATTCTTGTTATCGGTGCGGGCGATATTGTTAAACTTACTGATAAAATATTAGGGTGATTTTATGAAAAAATTAGCTCTTTTACTTAGCTTTATATTACTTTTTTCCGCCGTTCCGGTATCGGCAAACCAGGAAATTGACCCACTGCAGAAATTTTTTGTATATTCTATTTCTCTTGATGAGAGCAGCCGAATTTCCATTGCAGATATACTTAAAGGAATTTCAAAAACATCTGATGCAACTGCCGAAAAAAGCGCCGTCATATCCGGATTTTTACCTGATATGAGCAGTGAAGAAATAAGCAGCGTGCTTAAAATTTACGGAGGAAGATCCGCTAAAAATCAGGCTTCTATCCGCGACATACTTTTATTTGGTGTAAGACCCATTCCCAATCCTGAAAATATGCCAACAGTAACAGGACTTCTTAACGAGCTTATAATCGACGAGCCGGGCGACATACGAGGTACTAACTATTTTTATACACTCCTTGCAATTTACAGTATCTATACACTTTTCGGCGGCGAGCCGTATATTGCAAAAAATCACAACCTGCCGGGTCTTATAGACCTGTACCTGCCGGAAAAAATGCCCGCCGATGCCGTAGCGGCAATAAGTGGTGCTCTTGATTTTATGCCGGCACTTGAATCGGAAATTAAAGACGCAGCCGGCGCAAATCTTACGGAAAAACTGTTTTCTCGTGCGGAAATTCTTGTAAACTCCTGTCCGTCAGAAGAAATTCATTATTTTAAAAAAGCTCTTGCCGAGCTTGGCGTATTTTACGGAAGTATTTCTTCCCCGCAAAACACCAAATATCCCGAACTGGCATTTCGTGATTTGGATAATTACGAATGGGCAGTGTGCCAGATACGTGCCCTTGCTGCTGCAGGTGTTGTAAACGGAGTTTCAGAATATTCGTTTGCACCGGGCGATATGGTAACCCGCGAACAGTTTGTAAAAATGCTTGTAGAGGCGTTTGACCTTACAGGTTCTGCCGATATTAAGTTTACTGATGCAAATGAAAACGAATGGTATTATCCATATTTGCAGACGGCGTTTGCAAATAAAATTGTTAACGGCGTATCAGAAACCGAATTTGGTGTAGGTCAGCCGATAACCCGTGAGCAAATGGCAACAATGGTATACAGAGTAATAAATCACCTTGAACTTCCAATGAATATGGCACTTAAACTGTTTGATGACAATGCTTATATAAGCGACTGGGCAAAAACGGCAGTTGGCTCGATGGGCGCAAACGGAATTATAAACGGCGTTGGAAATAACCTTTTTGCACCGCTTGAAAATGCAGAAAGAGCCGCAGCAGCAGTGCTTATATATAATGTAATGAAATTCGCACGCCTGCTGTAAAAATTTGCTTCCTTATTATATAATAGAAAACCCCCGACAATTTATGTCGGGGGTTTAGTTTTGCGCATTTACTGCTTACCGAAATTTTCGGAAAATGATGCAAAAGCGCCCTATCTGAAGGCAAGGTGTGCCTTGCCCTTGCCCGACGGCGTACACAAGTACGCCGAGAGGTGAAGAGATGGCGAAGCGCAAAGAAATTCTAATGAAAAAGCTCTGCAGCTTTATGCAGAGCTTCCTATTATATATACTTCTTTATTTGAATTATTACCCTATTAAATAACTTTTCTTTGCGCGGTTTTGCGCATTTAACGAAAATTATTTAATTATATCTGTTCCCATATAAGGACGAAGTACTTCCGGTACTGTTACGCTGCCTTCGGCGTTCTGGTAGTTTTCTAAGATAGCCGCAACAGTTCTTCCGATTGCAACACCGGAGCCGTTGATTGTATGAACAAATTTAGCTTTGTCCTTAACGCTGTCTTTATATTTGATATTGGCACGTCTTGCCTGGAAATCTTCAAAGTTTGAGCAGGAAGAAATTTCAACGTATCTGTTGTAGCTTGGCATCCACACCTCAATATCATATTTTTTAGCGGCTGTAAATCCAAGGTCGCCTGTGCAGATGCTTACAACTCTGTACGGAAGTCCGAGCAGCTGAAGTACGCTTTCCGCATCAAGAGTAAGTTTTTCAAGCTCGTCATAAGATGTTTCAGGTTTTACAAACTTAACAAGCTCAACCTTGTTGAACTGATGCTGACGGATAAGACCACGTGTGTCACGTCCTGCGCTGCCTGCTTCAGCACGGAAACAAGCGGAATACGCAACGTGTTTTATAGGCATTTTTGCGCCGTCTAAAATGTCGTCTCTGTACATATTTGTTACAGGAACTTCGGCTGTAGGAATAAGGAAGAAGTCTTCAACCGCTGTTTTATAAGCATCTTCTTCGAATTTCGGAAGCTGACCTGTACCAACCATGCTTTCACGAAGTACAAGATACGGCGGAAGAACTTCCTCATAACCGTTTTTGGTTGTATGTGTATCAAGATAGAAGCTTATGAGTGAACGTTCAAGTCTTGCGCCAAGACCTTTATAGAATGTAAATCTTGAACCGGATACCTTTGCACCTGTTTCAAAATCAAGAATTCCAAGACCCTCGCCTATATCCCAGTGCGCTTTTGCCTCAAAATCAAAGCTTGTGGGTGTACCGAATTTTCTTACTTCCACGTTATCCTCGTCTGTATCGCCAATCGGTACTGACGGATGCGGAATATTCGGGATTGTAAGCATAATTTCATTAATTTTTTCATCAAGCTCACGGATTTTTGCGTCAAGCTCTTTTGATTTTTCGGAAATTTCTTTCATTTCGGCAAAAATGGGAGCAACGTCTTTTCCTTCTTTTTTAAGAGCAGGAATCTGTTTTGAAACTTCGTTCTGTTTTGCCTTTAATGTTTCGGTTTCATAAGTAAGCTGGCGACGCTGTTCGTCATATTCAAGGACTTTACCTATGTCCCCTACGCTTTCGCCACGTACTTTCATAACCTCCATTATTCTTTCATAATCGTTTCTGAGTAATTTGATGTCAAGCATTTATTTCAATCCTTCCCAAGTTTATTGACAATTTTTTCCAGGCTGTCTTTATCATAGAATTCAATTTCAATTCTTCCCTTGTTTTTGCCCTGTTTTATGGTTACTTTTGTTCCAAGCAGATTGCCAAGTCTTTCCTCAAGCTCTGCTTTTGCAATATTTATTTTACCCTGCTTTTCTTCGAGTTTTTCTTTCTTTTCTCTTGCCAATTGGTTTACATAATTTTCAGTTTGTCTTACTGACCAGTCTCTTTCGATAATTATGTAAGCGATTTCTTCCTGGAGTTTTGCATCTTCAATGCCAAGAAGTGCCCTGCCGTGACCTGCGGACAGTTCAAGCTGTTCTACAAGGCGGCGTACCGGCTCTGAAAGTGCTAAAATACGCATTGTATTTGCCACTGCGGGACGGCTTTTACCTACTTTTACGGCAATTTCTTCCTGTGTAAGACCAAATTCTTTCAAAAGACGTTCGTATCCGAGTGCCTCTTCAATTGGATTTAAGTCTTCTCTCTGCAGGTTTTCAATTAAAGAAACTTCCATTACGGTTTTTTCATCAAAATCCTTGATAATAACCGGAACTTCCTTTAATTTAGCCATTCTTGCCGCTCTCCAGCGACGTTCGCCGGCAATTATTGTATAAAGACCGTTTTCGTTCTTTCTTACAACAATCGGTTGTAAAATTCCGTGCTCTGCAACAGAATCTGCAAGTGCCGCAAGCTTTTCATCATCAAAAACTTTACGTGGCTGGTCCGGATTTGGCTCTATTTGAGTTAATTTAAGCGTATTCGGTACAGTTTCCTGCTTAATTTCGACCTTTTTTTCGGAAGATTCGGGTATAAGCGCGGAAATTCCTTTTCCAAGCCCACCTGTTTTCTTTTTCATATTCAACACTTCCTTATTCTTCATTTAGCATCAAAAATTCTTCACCAAGTGCCATATACATTTCCGCACCCTTGGAAGTCGGGTCATAGATGTTAATTGGCTGACCATAGCTTGGCGCTTCGCTGAGGCGTACATTTCTTGGTATAATACTTGCATAAACCTTGCCTTCAAAGTGGCGTTTTACCTCTTCAACAACCTGAATTCCAAGATTTGTTCTTGCATCAAGCATTGTAAGGAGAATTCCCTCAATATCTATATCAGGATTGAGCGATTTTTTGATTCTATTTATATTATTGGTAAGAAGTCCAACCCCCTCAAGTGCGTAATATTCGCACTGAATTGGTATTAAAACCGTATCTGTGGCTGTTAAACAGTTAAGTGTTACAAGCCCGAGTGACGGCGGACAGTCCAAAAATATGTAATCATATTCACTTTCCACGCTGTCAAGCGCATTTTTAAGCACAAATTCCCTATTTTCCATGGAAACAAGCTCAATTTCGGCGCCCGCCAGCTCTTCAGATGACGGGCATATCCATAAATTCTTAAAATCTGTTTTAATTATAACATCACCAATGGCTTCATCATCAGCAAGTACATCATATGTACTTTTTTCATACTCCTGCACACCAAGACCGCTTGTTGCGTTAGCCTGCGGGTCAACATCCACAAGGAGAACTTTTTTACCAAGCTCCCCTATCGCTGCTGACAGGTTTATTGCAGTTGTTGTTTTACCAACTCCGCCCTTTTGGTTTGCTATTGCAATTATTTTAGCCATAGTTACCTTCTTTCCAAATGTTTCACGTGAAACACTTGTTTTCCTATAGAGTTAAATTGTTTCACGTGAAACAATTATTCCTGTGTTGGCGTTTCTTCTATTTCAGTTGTATTTTCTGCTACTTCTTCGTCAGATTCCTCTTCTTTTGCAATTTTTGCAATTGCTGTTACAGCGTTTTCTTCATCTGCTCTTATAACCTTAACGCCCTGCGATGCACGACCGCAAGCTCTTATTTCTTCAGAATCTGTTCTGATTACAATACCTGCAGATGTAATAAGCATAACATCTTCATCTGTAATTGCTTTAATACCAACAACATTACCTGTTTTTTCGGAAATTGCATAGTTTTTAACACCAAGACCGCCTCTGGACTGCAAATGGTATTCATCCATTTCAGTTCTCTTACCATAACCTTTTTCTGTTACTGTAAGGAGATATTTGCCTTCGTCTGCAACTTCCATACCAACAACGTAGTCATCGCCGCGGAATTTCATTGCACGAACACCACGCGCATCTCTTCCTACAAGACGTACGTCGTTTTCGTCAAATCTTATTGCCATACCTTCATGTGTACCGACAATCAGTTCTTTGTTGCCGTCAGTAAGCTTAACATCAATAAGCTCGTCACCCTCATCAAGTTTTATTGCAATAAGTCCGCCTTTTATCTTGGAATTGTATCTTCCAAGGGCAGTTTTCTTAATTACACCATATTTGGTTAACATAATTAAATAATTATCGTCAACAAATTCTTTAATCGGGATAATTGCAGTAACTCTTTCGCCTTCTTCAAGCTGGAGAAGGTTAACAAGTGCCATACCTTTTGCCTGTCTGCCAACTTCGGGGATTTTATAGGCTTTTATTTTATGCATTCTTGCTTTATTTGTAAAGAACATAAGATAATCGTGAGTGTTTGCAACAAAAATATTTTCCGCAAAGTCTTCTTCACGGGTGCTCATACCGGAAATACCACGTCCACCACGGCGCTGTGATTTATATGTGTCAAGTGCCTGACGTTTTACGTAACCGAAATGAGTCATTGTAATAACATTATCTTCAACGGGGATAAGGTCTTCAATATCAATATCGTAATCCGAGGTTGAAATTTCAGTTCTTCTTTCATCGCCGTATTTGTTCTTGATTTCAAGCATTTCGTCTTTTATAATGCCCATTACAAGCGCTTCGTCTGCAAGAACACTCTTGTAATATTCAATTTTTTCAAGAAGTTCAGCAAGTTCTGCTTCAATTTTCTCTTTTTCAAGACCCTGAAGTCTTGCAAGTCTCATATCAAGAATTGCCTGAGCCTGAACGTCGGAGAAATCAAACGCTTCCATAAGTTTAATTTTAGCGTCGTTATAAGCTTCTCTTATAATTTTTATGATTGCATCAATATTATCAAGTGCTTTTTTAATACCTTCAAGAATATGAGCACGGGCTTCCGCTTTTGCAAGATTGAACTGTGTTCTTCTTACAATAACGTCTTTCTGATGGTCAAGATAATATTCAATAATCTGGCGCAGGTTCAGCACTTTCGGCTGTCCGTCGTGGATTGCAAGCATAATAACGCCGAATGTATCCTGCATCTGTGTGTATTTGTAAAGCTGATTGAGAACAACCGATGCATTTGCATCACGTTTAATCTCAATAACAATTCTCATACCGTCTCTGCCTGATTCATCGTTAAGGTCGCTGATGCCTTCGATTACCTTGTTTTTAACAAGCTCAGCAATATGTTCAATAAGACGTTTTTTGTTTACAACATACGGAATTTCGGTAACAATAATCTGTTCCTTGTTTCCGTGTTCTTCAATTTCGGCTTTCGCACGAACAATTATCTTACCTCTACCTGTTTTATATGCGGCTCTAATTCCGGAAACACCGTATACAATACCGCCGGTAGGGAAGTCCGGACCTTTAACGTATTCCATAAGACCTTCAACGTCAATTTCCGGATTGTCAATCATAGCAATACAAGCATCAATAACTTCGCCGAGGTTATGCGGAGGAATATTTGTTGCCATACCAACCGCAATACCTGATGAACCGCCTACAAGCAGGTTCGGGAAACGTGAGGGGAGAACAACCGGTTCTTTTCTGCTTTCATCGAAGTTCGGCATAAAATCAACGGTTTCTTTCTCTATATCAGTCAGCATTTCCATAGAAATTTTTGACATTCTTGCTTCTGTATAACGGTAAGCAGCCGGTGGGTCTCCGTCTATTGAACCGAAGTTACCGTGACCGTCAATAAGAGGATAGCGAAGTGAGAAATCCTGCGCCATTCTTACAAGTGCATCATAAACCGACGCATCACCGTGCGGATGGTATCTACCAAGCACGTCACCGACGGTAGTAGCACATTTTCTGTACGGTCTGTCCGATGTAAGATTATCTACATACATTGCATATAAAATACGTCTGTGAACGGGATTAAGACCGTCACGAACATCGGGGAGAGCACGTCCTACAATAACGCTCATGGCGTAATCAATATAGGACTTTTTCATTTCTTTATTTATATCGACAGGTATTACATTACCCATAGTTTCCATATTTTCTTCCATTTAAAGCCATCTCCTTTCATTAAATATCGAGGTTGGTAACGAATTTAGCATTCGCTTCAATGAACTCACGGCGGGGTTCAACGCTGTCACCCATAAGGATTGTGAAAATTTCGTCTGCCGCAACGGCATCTTCCATTTCAACACGAAGAATAGTTCTTCTTTCGGGGTCCATTGTTGTTTCCCACAGCTGCTGCGGGTTCATTTCACCAAGACCTTTATATCTCTGAATTCTTACGTCTTTACCTGTTTCTTCAAGAATTTCATTAAGCTGCTCATCGGAATAAGCGTACTGGTCATTTTTACCTTTGCTTATCTTATAAAGCGGCGGCTGAGCGATATATACGTTACCGTTTTCAATAAGAGGACGCATATATCTGAAGAAGAATGTCAGAAGAAGTGTTCTGATATGAGCACCGTCGACATCGGCATCGGCCATGATGATGATTTTTTCGTAACGGAGTTTATTTACATCAAAATCTTCGCCGAAACCTGCACCGAGTGCAAGGATAACCGGTTTTAATTTATCATTATCATAAACCTTGTCAATTCGGGATTTTTCTACGTTCAGCATTTTACCCCAAAGCGGCAAAATTGCCTGGAAATTACTGTCTCTGCCTTGCTTTGCGCTGCCGCCCGCAGAATCCCCTTCGACGATGTACACTTCTGTACCTTTTGCTTCTTTTGTACGGCAATCCGCAAGCTTACCGGGAAGTGAAAGTCCGTTAAGTGCCGACTGACGTCTTGTTAATTCTCTTGCTTTTCTTGCGGCATCTCTTGCACGGGATGCTGTAAGAGCTTTTTCAATGATGATTTTAGCAACCGACGGGTTTTCTTCAAGGAAAACTTCAAGTTTTTCTGCTACAACGCCGTCAACAAGCCCTCTTATTTCGCTGTTTCCGAGCTTTGTTTTTGTCTGTCCTTCAAACTGCGGTTCGGAAAGCTTAACACTTATAATTGCTGTAAGACCTTCTCTTACGTCTTCACCGCTAAGGTTTTTATCGCTGTCTTTTAAGAAATTAAACTTTCTTGCATAATCGTTAAGTACTTTTGTAAGAGCAGCTTTATAACCTGTTTCGTGAGTACCGCCCTCTGCAGTATTAATGTTATTTGCAAAAGAAATTATTGTTTCGCTGTAGGATGTTGTATATTGCATTGCAATTTCAACAAATCCTTCGGACTTTTCCTCCTGCATATAAATTATATTTTCATGCAGACCTTCTTTATTTTTATTTATATATTCAACGAAAGACATTACACCGCCGTCGTATTTGAATTCATCCTCTTTTTCCTGTTCGGGTCTTATATCTTTAAGAACAATTCTAAGACCTTTATTGAGGAATGCCTGTTCACGAAGACGAACTGCAAGAGTATCGTAATCGTATACAAGCTCTTCAAAAATTTCGGGGTCGGGTTTAAATGTAACTTTTGTACCTGTTCTGTCTGTATCTCCCACTATTGTAAGAGGCTGCACTGTTTTTCCGCGTTCATATCGCTGAACGTGAATATGCTTACCGTCGCAGATTTCAACTTCAAGAGATGTTGAAAGTGCGTTAACAACGGAAGCACCAACACCGTG
>JAZRHB010000045.1:0-4275 GCA_045644605.1 Clostridia bacterium | reverse complement strand
TTTTCTGGTCGGAGTGATGGGACTTGAACCCATGGCCTCTTGGTCCCGAACCAAGCACTCATACCAAACTGAGCTACACCCCGATGTTATAAAATTTCATGCCTTTCACAAGGCACGAGATATATTATAACACATAAAAACTGATTTTGCAAGAGAAATTTTACATTTTTTTAATTATTTTTTATATATCCTTTTTTTATTGCGCCATCAATTACATCCTCAACAAATTCCCACAACACAGGAAGCGCGGTTTTAACCACTCCAATACGGTCGTAAACTTGCTGCGCGGTTACTTTTCCAAGCTTCCATGTATATCCTTCGGTGTTATGATTAAGTAAAAACGGCTGAAGTCTGTCAATTGCGGCGGCATATATTGAATCCGGTGTTTTCATTTCGTCAAATTCTTCCCAGAGTGCGCGGTATTCTTTGCCTTGTTCTTCAGGAAGTATACCGAATATTTTATCCGCCGCTTCCTTCTCACGCACTTCTTTATCTAAATTTGCCTGTTTATCAAATGCAAACGTATCTCCTGCATATATTTCAACCAAATCATGAATAAGCGCCATTTTAAGTACTCTTGTTAAATCAACCTTATCAGAATATGCATATTCGTACAAAAGCATTGCCATTGTGGCAAAATGCCACGAATGTTCGGCATTATTTTCTCTTCTCGGTTCACTTATAATTGCACTTCTTCGCAAGATGGTTTTCATTTTATCAATTTCAACCGCAAATTCAATTTGTTTTTTAAGTCTGTCATCCATAATTATTTTACCCTTGGGTTTCTAATTACCTGCGTTTTTGCTATGTAATCATGAAATGTTTGTTTTTTGCCAAAAATCGGGAAAAAGCCAATAAATAAAATAAGTATTGAAAGCATTTTTGCAAAATAACGTTTTGTAGCCTGCTTGAATGTAATAGTATCTCCCGTTTCTGCATCAACCACGCACATACCAAGCGCAATTTTCCCCATTGTGGCTTTCGATTCACCCGATTCACTGAACGCAAAATAAATCCAGATAACAGCTATTACAGCAAGGAAAGTTAAAATTGCGACAACCGCTATGCTGTTTATAATACTGAAAATAAACAAAAGCAGAACTGCTGCGCCGATTCCCATAAACATACAAATCGTTGCATCCATTATGGCAGCCCCGAACCTTGCGCCGCCTGGTGCTTTATCTCCGGTCATTTTGCCTGCACTTATTTTTTCGGTTTCTTTTTTAACTTTTCGCTCCGGCTTACTTTTTTCCGGCACATCAGTTATATCATCAATATAGTTTAAAGAAAGCACAACACTGTTAGTGGAAGTTCCGATGGTTACTTTTGTTCCGTTCCCCATACGTATTCTTTCGTAAGCTGTTCCGTTAACACGAAGCTTATTCAGACTTCCCGCATCAACAATTTCAAAATTTCCTCCTACCAATTCCAGTACGGCATGATTTCTGGATACGGAAGGAAACGGAAGAATTATATCATTTGCATCCGATCTTCCAACCGTTATTCTCCCTGTTTTGAAACTCGGCAACGAATTCAAAAGTATTGTTTGCTTCTTCTCCCTATTAACAAATACAGATAAATAATACTTCATTATTTGCCTCCTGCACATAATTTAAACTATATCAATATTTTACATCAAAGATTTTCTGTTGTCAAACAGATTTATACTATTTCAATGTCTCTATCAACTTTAATAGAAATATGAAATAAACTGACTGCATGACATACGTTTTTTACAAAGAATTCTTCCTCTTTTGTTATAGCTACATATTATCACAAGAAAATCACAAAGTCAATAAAATCAGTAACAATAATTTACTAATTTTAATATTATATACTATAAGTACATAAAAAGGACTGATTAACATGTATAAGCGTAGCCGATTCTTATCCGGCCTTGCCGCCGTTATACTGGGACTTTGCGTTTTACTTACACTTTGTTTGCCGGCAAGTTGTCTTATTTTTATACTTGGGATTGCGCTTGTATGGTGCGGAATCCGCCTTATGTGCCGATAACTTCAAGTACATATTGAAAGGGGTTTTTTTATGAAAGTAATTGTATGGAAAATGCCTGCATTTTTATCGGGTATTGTAAAGGCTCTTCTTAGGATGTAACTTACAATAAAAAGCCTTGCTTTTCCAGCAAGGCTTTTTATTAAAATTAACGGGCATCTCTTCCAAGATGCCCGTTTTTATCAGCTAATTAATCGTGACAGCAGCAAAGTACAATTAAAATGATGATTATCCAGATGATGCAAGAACAGTTGTTGTCATTATCGCCACAGAAAAGATTACCTAAACACATACTTTTTACCTCCTGATTTATTAAGTTGTAAGATGCTTCAAGAGCCATCCTCAATATCATAATATTATTTTTCCTTTAATTTGTTACATTTTTTCGCATAAAAAGTATTTTTGCGACAACCCCCGAAATTATTGACAAAATTACGGCATTATTGTATACTTAATTTATATTTTTATTGTTGGAGGAAGCTCTTGAAAATAGGAAATATTAAACTTGAAAATAATATAATAGTTGCACCAATGGCAGGGGTTACTGATTATACCTTCCGCAGTATCCTGAAATCTATGGGTGCCGGACTTTTGTTTACTGAAATGATAAGTGCAAAGGCGCTTTGTTATAAGGATAAAAAAACCTTTACACTTCTTAAAAGTTCCGACGCCGAACGCCCTCTTGCTGTTCAGCTTTTCGGCAGTGAACCCGATATTATTGCCGAAGGGGCACGCATTGTAGAAGGACTTGGCATTGCCGATATTATTGATATAAATATGGGTTGTCCCGTACCAAAGGTTGCCGGCAACGGCGAAGGCAGTGCTCTTATGAAAAATCCGCAGCTTATCGGCGAAATAATAAACAAACTTGTTAACACGATAAAACTTCCCGTTACGGCAAAAATACGAAGCGGTTGGGATGAAAACAGCATTAATGCTGTTGAAATAGCAAAAATTATAGAAGATGCCGGTGCGTCCGCCATAACTGTGCATCCGCGAACCAGAAATCAGTATTACAGCGGAACCGCTGACAGAAGTATTATTGCGGAGGTAAAAAAGATTGTTTCTATCCCCGTAATTGGTAATGGTGATATTTTTTCGCCCGAAGATGCAGAAAATATGTTTGATTTAGCGGGATGTGATGCCGTAATGCTTGCACGTGGTGTTATGGGAAATCCATGGCTTGTCAAACGGTGTCTTGATAAATCCGCACCTGTTCCGGATTTGAAAGAAGTTATTGATATGGCAATTTATCATACCCGTATGCTTTGTGAAGAAAACGGGGAATCCCGCGGAATACGCCAGGCCCGCGCACACCTGACCTGGTATGTAAAAGGCAGGCATGGGGCATCAAGAATAAAAGATTCTCTTACGCGCGCCCTTTCTGCAGATGAAGTTGAAAAAATCCTATATGATTGGTATAATAACGAATTACTTATTTAATATATAAGTATTGACATTTCTTACTAATTAAGATATAATAATTAATTATAGAATTGAACAGAGAGGTAATAAAAATGGCTGAAAACAAAGAATTTTTAATGACCCAGGAAGAATATGACGAGTTAAGAGAGAAACTTGACTATTTAAAAAACGAAAAAACCCGTGAAATCGCTGAAAAAATTAATCAGGCAAGAGGATACGGTGACCTTTCGGAAAACGCTGAATATGATGCTGCTAAAGCTGAACAGGCAGAAAATGCAGACGTTATTCGCGAATATGAAGAAAAAATCAAATATGCCAAAGTTGTTTCACACGACAAAATTGACTCTTCAACCGTAAATATCGGTTTAGCTGTTGATTTGCTTGATGTTGAACTTAACGAAAAAACAAAATACACAATCACAGGTGCTACAGGATTTGACCCGATGAACAATAAAATTTCTGTTAACTCTCCTGTTGCTAAAGCTATTTTAGGCAAAAAAGCAGGAGATGTTGTTTTTGTTGAAACACCTGCCGGTTCAGTTGAATACAAAATTGTAAAAATATATAAGAAATAAATTTGGAGGAATTTCCGTGAGCGAAATAACTAACGAACCAATTGTTGAACTCAGTGAGCTTTTGCAAATAAGAAGAGACAAGCTTGCTGAACTTCAGGCAAATGGCAAAAACCCTTACGACTACGTTAAATATGATGTTGACGCATCAACAAAAGAAATAATTGATAATTTCGAATCTTTCGAAGGAAAAATAGTATCTCTCGGTGGCAGACTTATGTCTAAAAGAGGTATGGGTAAAGCTTCTTTCTGCGACCTTATGGAC
>JAZRHB010000044.1:0-18158 GCA_045644605.1 Clostridia bacterium | reverse complement strand
ATAAAGGAACAAGGTTTAAGATATATCTGTTTTTTGCAGTTGTTCTTTTAGCAGGTGTGCTGACAGGTTCTCTTATATCAGAAATACTTCCGACAGAACAATGTGCGGATATTGTACTTCCTTTTACAAAAACTGAACAATACAATTATGATGCTGTTTTTGTAAAATCGCTTTTACAGTGTATTAAACCTGTAATTTTTATGTGGGTTTTTGGTATTTCCGGCATATCCGTATACTGCAATATGCTTGTCGTTGGTTATAAAGGCGGCGTGCTTGGGGTTACTGCAGGTGCACTTTTGAAAACATATGGAATCGGCAGGGGAATGGCGGCTGTTTTATCCGGCATATTGCCGCAGTATTTCGTGTTTGTTCCGGTGCTTATATATGTTTGCATTGCTACGTTTGAATTTTCAAAATCAAACCAGATGCCGAAACGTAAATTTTTAAATTATGTGCTGCACCTGATAATTGCACTTTTGGGGTGTTTATTTGCGGCACTTACTGATACATATGTTACATCACTGCTGTTGCGGTTATGTATGAATGGGGAGTAAAAAATGGTATTACATACACAGGAATATATTGATTTTCTCACAAATGTAAAACATTCGTCTGCAAGTACGATTCAGTCGTATGTTCGTGATATCAATAAGTTTAAAGAGTACATTGATGTAATCAAAATTAAATACAATAAAGTCGATAAACAGACAATATTGTCATATCTTATGTTTATGCAGAAAAACGGACAGGCGACATCATCAGTTCTTCGTATGGTGGCATCACTGCGCTCGTTTTACGGATATATCTTCACAAAAGGTTATATCAAAGAAGACCCGACGGCAGGGATTGAAGTGCCGAAAGCGGAAAAAAGAGAGTTTGAGGTACTTACCTCAAACGAAACGGAACTTCTGCTTATGCAGCCGAAATGCGTTAATTTCAAAGGATATCGAGATAAAGCAATGCTTGAACTTCTTTATGCTACAGGTATAAAAGTAAGCGAGCTTATTGAAATAAAAATTGATGACGTAAACCTTGATGATGCATATGTTATATGCGGCGGCAATAAAACAAGGGTTGTTCCTATGGGAACAATTGCTACCAGAGCAGTGAAAGAATATTTGCAGTATATGGAAAAAACAGATATGGCGGCAATAAAACATAATGATTTGCTGTTTATTAACGTTGGCGGTGGTAAACTGTCAAGACAGGGTTTCTGGAAAATTCTGAAATATTACAGAGATAAAGCGAAAATAAAGAAAGAAATTACACCCAATACTCTTCGCCATTCATTTGCGGTACATCTTATGGAAAATGGAGCAGATGTGGTTTCGGTACAGGAAATGCTTGGACATAAAGCGGCAATTTCCACAAAGGTTTATGCCGATATTGTAAGTAAAAAAATAAGTGAAGTATATAAGAAAGCTCACCCAAGAGCATAAAAAACGCGTGCATTTGCACGCATTTTTTATGCTCTTTTATAAATCAAGCTGATTTATCATTTCTTTCAGCATTTTGGCAGACTCGCAAAGTTTGCGGTGTTCATCTTCTGAAAGCGGTATATCAAGAACACGTTCAACTCCGTTTCTGCCTACAATAGATGGAATTCCGATAAACACATCGTTAATTCCGTAGTGAGAATCGGCATATGCCGAAACGGGAAGAACAGAATGTTCGTCGCGTACAATAGCTTCTGCAATTCGTCTTACTGCAAGAGCAATGGCATAATAAGTTGCCTGTTTTCGCTCAATAATTTCGTATGCGCTGTTTTTTACTTTGTCATAAATAGAATAAATACACTTCATACCATCGCATCTGCCGCTTGCTTCACAAAATCCGTCAAGGTCAATTCCCGATACGTTTGCACTGCTCCACACAGCAAGCTCGCTGTCGCCGTGTTCGCCTATGATAAATGCGTGAATACTACGGAAATCAACACCTAAATATTCGCCTGTAAGGTATTTCAACCTTGCGGTATCAAGCACTGTTCCCGAGCCGATTACGCGGTGACGGTCAAATCCCGAAAGCTTCCACGTAACGTAGGTAAGAATATCGACAGGATTTGTTACTACAAGCAGTATTGCATCTTTATTTACCTTCGCGATTGCAGGAACAATAGCTTTGAAAATAGCAACGTTTTTATCAATAAGGTCACGTCTTGTCTGACCCGGTTCCTGATTTGCACCTGCCGTAATGATAATGAGAGAGCAATCAGCCAGATCTTCATAATTGCCGGCATAAATTTTCATAGGTTTTCTGAAAGAAAGACCGTGGTTTATATCCATTGCCTCGCCTTCAGCCTTCTTTTTGTTGATGTCAATAAGCACAAGCTCAGAAAAAAGACCGCTGCCGGATAGAGTAAAAGCGGTTGTTGCGCCAACAAAACCGCAGCCTATAATTGCGCATTTTCGAATATTCATATAATCACCCTTATAATTTTTTGTTAGTTTGCCCTGAATATCAAGTTTTTTATGCAAAACTATTGACGAAAAATAATTATTATATTAAAATATATTATATATACTATATAAACGGAGGTATTATATATGAATTGTCCATTTTGTGATCATCCGGACAGTAAAGTTATAGATACAAGACCTACTGAAGACGGAACTTCAATCCGCAGAAGACGTGAATGTCTGCAGTGCGAAAAAAGATTTACAACATATGAACAGATTGAAACAATGTCTGTAATGGTTGTAAAAAAAGATAAAAGCCGTCAGGTGTTTGACCGCGAAAAGATTTTGAAAGGTCTTTTCCGCGCATGTGTTAAACGACCTGTTTCAACTGAAGTTATGGAAGGTATAGTAAACGACATTCAGCAGCAGCTTGCAAATAATCTTGTGAAAGAATGTACAACCGACAAAATCGGTGAAATGGTTCTTGACAGACTTAAAGATATTGACCAGGTTGCATATGTTCGTTTTGCGTCTGTTTACAGAGACTTCAAAGACGTTGAAACATTTATGGATGAACTTGTGAAATTAAAAAAATAACCGGAGATAAAAATGAAAAGAATTTTTGTTTTGATTGCTGCGCTTTTGCTTTTGCAAACGGCGGTATTCGCTGACGAGCCGAAAGTTTTGCTTTATCATAATATTTCAGAAAACTATCACTCATCGCAGGCGGATATGAATATTTCTGCAGGTGATTTTGAAAAGCATATAGTATCACTTATTGAAAACGGGTATAATATCATAAGTTTTGACACATACAAAGACCATATAAATGGTCTTTGTGAGTTGCCGGAAAACAGTGTAATCATAACTTTTGATGACGGGTATCTCAGTAACTATACTGAAGCTTTCCCCATACTTAGCAAATATGGTGTTTGCGGAACTGTTTTTGTGGTGACATCAATGGTTGGTGCGCGTGATGTGCAGTACTCGCATTTTACCTGGAAACAGGCAAAGGAAATGGTGGACAGCGGCACAATGAGTATTTATAGCCATACGGTATCACATCCGGATATGCTTAAGCTTTCAGCAAACGAAATTGCGTATGAAGTGCGCAAATCAAAATATATTATAGAAAAAAACCTTGGGGTTGAATGTAAGATTATTGCTGCACCATACGGACGTTTTTCAAAAACAGCAACGCATGTTATAGGTGAAAGCGGGTATGATGTGCTTTGCCGAGTAGGCGACATTTGTATTGAAGAAAATACAGACAGTGTAATATCTCTTCGCAGATATACCGTTCACGGTAATATGAGTGCAGAAGATGTTTTTTCAATGATAAATCAGGGAGGATAGACCTTTGCGTAAGTCGGTTATCTATAGTGTAATAATTGCATTATTGCTTGTTGCATCGTTCTTTGTAAATAACAATGCGAATAAAGGCGGCTCTTTCAATGACGGAACAACGAACGTTGTATATAACCCGTCGTCAGGCGAAAGTCTGTCTATGTATGCAATAAGATACGATACATTAAATCCGCTTATTACTGCATATTCCGTTAACAGGGATATGCTTTCGCTCGTTTTTGACCCTCTTGTTTCTGTTACGCAAAACTACTCGATTGAGAATAAACTTGCAGAAAATATTGTGGTTTCAAACGGAGGAAAAACTATTACTCTCTATCTTCGTAAAAATATAACATGGCACGACGGAACAGCCTTTACGGCAAAAGATGTTGATTATACAATAAATCAGATTATAAACTATCCGGAAGAATGTATTTATAAAACAAATCTTAAAAATGTTGAATATTCAAGTATAATTGACAACACAACGTACGAAATCAATTTAAGCACTCCCAACGCGGGATTTATCTATTTGCTCGATTTCCCGATAATACAGTTTTCGTATTATGACATCGTTGATACAAAAGACAATTTTTATGCCAACGGAACGGGGATGTACAGGATTTCCGGGGTGGATAAATTTGCTTCGGTGTTGCTTGAAGCAAACGAGGGCTACTGGAAAGGCAGTGCAAATATTAAGTTTATGAATTTTAGCCTCCTTCCCGATGAAGAGTCGTCTTACAACGGCTTTGACCTTAACAAAATAGATACTGCGGTTGTTGACAGTGAAAATGCATCTAAATATAACGTTGGCGAAAACATTGGATACAAAACAGTAAACGGTAACAAATACACATATCTTGCCGTTAATCATACAAATTCTCTTCTTAAGGATGTTCGTCTTCGTCAGCTTATTAAAAAGATGACGGTGGAAGACAGAGTTATCACAGAGCTTATTCCCGAACTTGCTGTTTCGGCAAATTCGCCGGTAAATCCACTGGCAATACAGGCATTGCCGTATGATGAACCTGAAACAGACATAAAAGAAGAACTTGATACTCTTGGTTTTAAACAAGGGGATAATGGCGTTCGAACTGCAGAAATTGATAGTATAAAAGAGCCTCTTGAATTTACAATGCTGATAAATCAGGACAATCCATCAAAAATAATTATCGGCGATTACATCGTAAGTACAATGGCGGGGTACGGTATATCTGTAATACCCGTTGCAAAGCCTGAAGCAGAATACAAACAGGCGGCGTTTGATAATATATATGATTTTGTGCTTTGTGAAACAAAAATCAGTCCGGATAATAATCTTGAATTCATAATAGGGACCGATGGTGCACTTAACTTTTATGGTTATTCAAACATTTCGACAGACAATATAATAGCACAGGTAGCGGCAGCGGAAAACATAGACATAAGAAATGCTCTGCTTGGTGACTTGCAACGCGATTTTTATAACAATATGCCACATATACCGCTTTATTTTTCAACAAGTAAAGTCTTTTATAACACAGACATTCTGAATGAAATATCGGTAGGGGCGCTTAACTGTGCGTACAGTAACATAAACACATGGAGTTTAAAATGATAACAGAATTTAATGATTTAAAAAGAAAACTTCTTGAAATTGAATTTAATCACCTTAACGATATGCAGAAAAAAGCGGTGTTCACATCAAAAGGACATACGCTTATTCTTGCGGGTGCAGGCAGCGGAAAAACAACAACGGTTGTCAATAAAATTGCGTATATGATAAAATACGGCAATGCCTATGATTTAAGCAACACTCTGCCAAACGGAGTAGACGAAAACTTGGTTGCGTATATGCGTGCATTTGCCGAGGGCGGAACTGCACCGGATGATTTTATTGCCGAAAAAATAAGAAATAATCCCGTAAAACCATATAACATCCTTGCTTTTACGTTTACAAATAAAGCCGCAAACGAAATGAAAGAAAGAATTATGGCGGTAGCCGGCAGTGAAGCGGCAGATATGTGGATTGGTACGTTTCATTCAATCTGTGTAAAAATATTAAGACGAAATATAGAAAAAATATTCGGCTATAACAGTAACTTTGTTATTTATGATACGGCAGATGCGAAAACTCTTGTAAAAACCTGCATACATCAGCTTGGTTTCAATGAAAAGGATTATAAACCGGCGGATGTGCTTGGGTACATAGGCTCGGCAAAGGATAAACTTATGTCGCCGGACGATTTTCTTGAAACGGCAGACAGCTACAGGGTTGAAAATATAGGTCGTATTTTTCAGCTTTATCAGCAGAAGCTTCGTGAATATAACGCGCTTGATTTTGACGAAATAATCTGTCTTACAGTAAAGCTTTTAACTGAGCATCCGGATGTTCGCGAAAAGCTTGCGGGTAAATTCCGTTATGTGCTTGTTGATGAATATCAGGACACAAACAAGGCGCAATACGAACTGATTTCAGCACTTGCATCAGGTCACGGAAACCTTTGCGTTGTTGGTGATGACGACCAGTCAATTTATGGCTGGCGTGGTGCAGATATTCAGAATATTATTGATTTTGAAGATAATTACAAAAACTGCACGGTAATAAAGCTTGAACAGAACTATCGTTCAACAAGTGTTATTCTTGATGCGGCAAACGAGGTTATTAAGAATAATACTAACCGTAAGGACAAAAAACTCTGGACAAGTGCGCCGGGTGGCGAGAAGATTGCTCTTTATGAACGTGATGATGAGCGTGATGAGGGAAATGGAATTGCGGAAGATATTGAAAAGATATGTCTTGATAATGATGAAAAGTATTCTGATGTGGCAGTTTTATACAGAACTCATACACAGTCGCGTGCAATTGAAGATGCGCTTATAAAAAATGCAATTCCGTACAGAATTGTCGGCGGTCTGAAGTTCTATGACCGAAAGGAAATAAAAGACCTTATAGCATATCTCAAAATAATTGTTAATCCTGCTGATAATATAAGCTTAAAACGAATAATCAATGTTCCCAAACGTGGCATTGGTGATTCCACCGTAGAAAAGCTTGAACAGCTTGCGGATGAACAGGGCATAAGTATGCTCTCTGCAATAGCGGGTATAGAAGACGGCAAAACAAAAACCAAACTTGGTGCGTTCTATGAGCTTTATGAAAAGCTTAAAGGTTATTGCAGTGCCAATCTTCCGTCAAAAGCAATTGATGAAATAATAAATGAGCTTAATCTGCAGGAAGAATATGTAAAAGAAGGCGAAATTGAAGCCCAGACAAGAATGGAAAACCTTGAAGAGCTTATTTCCGTAGCCGCTGAATATGAAGAAAAAGACGGAATAACAACCATAAGCGAATTTCTTGAATATACAACTCTTATGAGCGATACAGACGTAACGGAAGAAGATGATGATAATACAGTAACGCTTATGACAATTCATGCGGCGAAAGGTCTTGAATTTACATACGTATTTCTTGCGGGATGCGAGGAAGATGTTTTCCCGAAGATAGTGGATGAAGAAGATACAGAACGCGAGCTTGAAGAAGAACGCCGTCTGTTTTATGTTGCGCTCACAAGGGCAAAAAAGAAAATGACGCTTTCGTATGCCAACAGCCGTATGATGTACGGACGTACACAATATCATTTTCCATCAAGGTTTATTGATGAAATACCTGATAAGCTTTTGGAAAAAGAACTGAAAGAAAAAACGTATACATCGGGCTTTTCATCTTCAGGCTTTACTATGCCCGATATTTATTCAAAACCCGCAAAACCTGTGCAGTTTAAATATAATACAATGCCGAAACAAAGCCGTAAAACCGATTATAAGGATAAAACAAGCTATAGTATAGGGGATAAAGTTTCGCATGTGAAATTCGGTGTTGGAACCGTTGCAGAAGTTAATGCTTCAGATGCTATGACAATACTTACAATTGACTTTGAAACCTGCGGCAGAAAGAATATTGTTTCAAAAGCCGTAAAACCGCTTGAATAATACAAATAAAACTTGACGTAAAGCGTAAAATTATGTATAATAAAATAATATGAATTATTTTACAGGAGGTGGACCTGAAATGAAAAATAAACCGTTTACATCTTTGTTCAAAACAACAACAGCCCTATTTCTTGTTGTTGCATTTGTACTTGCGGTTATGCCGCTTATAATAACGGGTGATTTTGCGCAGTTTTTACTTGGACTTGCAATATGGATTGGTCTTACCGTATATTGTTTTTTAACAGAAACAAAAAGAGAAAAAGCCCTTCAGGAATATATACAAAACCTTTCGTTTTATGCCGATGAAGCGGGAAGAAACTCGCTTGTAAGCCTGCCGCTTCCAATTTCGGTACTTGATTCTGACGGGTCAGTTATATGGTATAACGAGCTTTTCCGTGAAATTTTTGAGCTTGACGGTCTGCAGGATGTTAATCTTAATGACCTTCTTGAGATTGATGTAAATAAGCTTCTTGAAAGAACATCGGCAGAAAAGAAAATTGTTTACAAAGGAAAACACTATAAGCTTGTTATCAACTATATCAACAGAAATGAAAGCAATCTTGCTGTTCTTTACTGGATTGACGATACAAAATTTGAAAATCTTAAAACAGATTTTGAAAACTCGCGTCCTGTTGTATGCTCCCTCACAATAGATAACTATGAAGAGGTAATGCAGCATACGGAAGATGATGCGAAAACAGTTCTTATCGGTACTGTTGAAAAGAAAATAACCGACTGGGCAATTGAAAACCAGGGTGCAATAAAGAAAATTGAACGCGATAAATTCTTTATTATATTTAGTTCACTTCAGCTCCGTAAAGTAATAGATTCAAAGTTTACAATTCTTGATGAAGTAAGAAATATAAGCCTTGGAAACAGAATCCCCGTTACAATCAGTATGGGTATCGGAACAGGTGCCGACAACAATATTTATGCTGATGATATTTCGGCACGAAACGCACTTAATATGGCACTTGGCCGTGGCGGTGACCAGGCAGTAATCAAAAACGAAGACGGATTTAAATATTTTGGTGGTAACAGTAAAGAACTTGAAAAATATACCCGTGTTAAAACCCGTGTAATGGCGTATGCATTAAAACAGCTTATGCACCAATCCGAACAGGTCATTATTATGGGTCACAAGAATGCTGACCTTGACAGTTTTGGCGCAGCAATCGGTATGTGCTCGGCAGCAATGGAAGAAGGAAAACAGTCGTTTATAGTTCTTGAAACATCAAACGCATATACAAACAAACTCAAAAGTCAGTTTGAAAAAACAGAAAAGTTCGGCGGTGTGTTCATAAACAGAGAAACAGCACTTGCAAGAATAACACCGACAACACTGCTTATAATAGTTGACGTGTTCAAACCGGTAATAACGGAAGAACCACAGCTTATTGAAAGAACAAACAATATTGTTGTTATTGACCATCACAGAAAAAGTTCTGACTTTATTGAAAATGCATCTCTTACTTACCACGAACCGTCAGCATCTTCAGCCTCAGAAATGGTAACAGAGCTTCTTCAGTATATGAACGACGGAAAGAGCATAGCCAAAAATGTGGCAGAAGCACTTTTTGCAGGAATTGAGCTTGATACAAAAGGGTTCTCATTCAAAACGGGAGTGCGTACCTTTGAAGCGGCGGCGTACTTACGCAGAAAAGGTGTTGATGCAACAAACATTAAAGTTCTTTTCCAGACAGGCAGAGATGAATATGCAATCCGTTCTGAAATTGTAAAATCTGCGGAAGTGTATAGCGGTTTTATTGCGATTTCATCTACGGACAGTGATTACGAAGATATACAGAGTCTTACCGCGGCAGCGGCAGACGACCTTCTTGACATAGAAGGAATTGTTGCTTCATTTACAATGTGCAGAGTCAATAATATAACGCACATAAGCGGGCGTTCGCTCGGCAATATAAATGTACAGATGATTCTTGAACTTATTGGCGGCGGTGGACATCACGTGGTTGCGGGTGCACAGCTTGAATGTAAGTTTGAAGAAGCAAAAACAATTCTTAAACAGGCGATAGATGAGTATTTTGAAAATAACAGGAGAGGTTGATTGAAATGAAAGTAATTTTAACTGCTGACGTTAAAGGTCAGGGTAAAAAAGGTGATATGATTAATGTCAGCGACGGATATGCAAGAAACTTCCTTCTTCCGAAAGGACTTGCAACGGAAGCTACAAAAACTGCTATAAACGAAATGAAAGGCAAAGCGGATGCAAAAGCCTACAGAGAAGAAAAAGAACTTGAAGCAGCAAAAGAGCTTGCGGCAAAAATAGAAGCTGTTTCGGTTACAATAGAATCAAAATCGGGCGATAATGGTAAGCTTTTTGGTTCAATAACATCAGGGGATGTGGCAGATGCGCTTAAAATGCAGGGTCACATAGTAATAGATAAAAAGAAAATAGTTCTTCACGACCCGATTAAATCAGTTGGTGAATATAGCTTGCCTGTAAAAGTACACGCAGGTGTTAGCGCAACACTTAAAGTAACAGTAAAATAGTTGTTGGAAGGTAAAAGATTATGGAAGAAAATTATACAGTGAGGACCCTGCCATTCAATGCGGAAGCCGAACAGTCCGTGCTCGGCTGCATATTGGTTGACCCTAGCTGCCTTACCGAAATAACAGACAAGGTAACGGCGGACGATTTTTATATGCCTCAGAACAAGTTAATATATTCTGCTATAATCGATTTGTGGAATTCCGGTGAAGCGGTTGACGGTGTAACTATTTCAAAAGCACTTGGGCCGAACCTCGAAACGGTTGGCGGATATCAGTATCTTGCAAATCTTGCAATGATAACACCCACAACACAGAACTTACAGGCATATATCAAAATTATTCAGGATAAAGCAGTGCTTCGCAGACTTATCGGTGCGGCAAAGGAAATTCAGTCAATCAGCTTTAATGAAAATGATGATGTAAGCGTAATACTTGACACATCTGAAAAATATATCTACGACATACTTCAGAACAGACAGCTTCAGGGATTTACACATATTAAAGATGTGCTTGCGGGCACATTTGACCAGCTAGAAAAAATATGTATAAATAAAGGTGCAACAAATGGTGTGGCAACGGGGTTTTCCGACCTTGATGCAATAACAAACGGATTTCAGCCATCTGACCTTATTATAATTGCGGCACGTCCTGCAATGGGTAAAACAAGTTTTGCCCTTAATATTGCGCAGTATGCGGCATTACATAAAAACGTTCCCGTAGCGGTGTTTAACCTTGAAATGTCAAAAGAACAGCTTGGTAACAGAATTATATGGTCAGAAGCTATGATAAGCGGCGAAAAAATGCGTAACGGCACACTTAGTGATGATGATTGGCCGGTTATAGCATCTGTTGTCGGTAAGCTTTCAAAAGCTCCGCTTTATATTGATGATTCACCGGGTATAACGGTAACAGATATACGTGCAAAATGCAGAAGACTGCAGCTTGAAAAAGGGCTTGGCATGGTTGTTATTGACTATCTGCAGCTTATGCAGGGAAGCAAACGAACCGAAAACAGACAACAGGAAATTTCCGAAATTTCGCGTTCACTTAAAGTGCTTGCAAAAGAGCTTAACGTTCCCGTTATTGCACTTTCGCAGCTTTCCCGTGCAACAGCAAACAGGACAGACCATAAGCCAATCTTAAGTGACCTTCGTGAATCTGGGGCAATCGAGCAGGATGCCGATATGGTAATTTTCCTGCACAGACCCGATTATTACGACCCGAACACAGAGAAAAAGAATATTGCCGAATGTATTATTGCAAAACACCGTAACGGTGCTACTGACACGGTTGAACTTGCATGGAACGGTGAATTTACAAAATTCAGAACGCTGAACAAAACATACGAGTGATAACAAATGATTAATGAACAAGTAAAAAAGTATATTTGCGAAAACTCTCTTCTTGAAAAAGGCGACAGCGTGGTTGTAGCGTTTTCGGGAGGGGCAGATTCTGTATGTCTTTTGCATCTGCTGTACAGCCTGCAAGATGAACTTGATATATCTGTATCTGCGGCACATCTTCACCACGGTATAAGAGGGGAAGAGGCAGACAGAGATGCTGAATTTGCAAAAAGCTTTTGCGAAAAATATAATATTCCGTTTTATATTGAATATAAAGATATTCCGGAGGCTGCAAAAAAATACGGCATTTCGGAAGAAGAAGCGGGAAGAAATGCAAGATATGCTTTTTTAAAGTCACTTGATTTTGATAAAATAGCAACAGCACACAACAAAAATGATAATGCGGAAACGGTTCTGCATCATATAATCCGCGGCAGTGGGCTTGACGGACTTGCGGGGATTCCCGTAAAACGCGGTAATATCGTTAGACCGGTTCTGTTACTTGAAAGAAAAGAAATTGAACGCTACTGCAAAGAGAATAATCTTGATTTTGTAACAGATTCTACAAATCTTACACAGGATTATACAAGAAATAAAATAAGACTTGGTCTTATTGAGCAGTTAAAAGAATTTAATCCGGATATAATTTCTTCGCTCGGCAGGCTTGCTGAAAATTCTTTGACAGACAAAACTTTTATTGATGGGGAGTTAAAAAAAATCAAAGATAGTATTGTAATCGAAGATGAATACGGAGTGTTTGTGGATATTGGCAAACTTAAAAATATCCATCCGGCACTTCAGAAAAGGATTATTATTGATACTGCAAAACAGACTGACATTGCTTTGGAGTATAAACATATTGTAATTCTGCTTGAATTTGCAGGCAAGGGGGAAACCGGGAAAATAATTAGTTTGCCGGGCGGCTTTGCGGAAATTTCGTATAACAAAATCTATTTCAAATCCGGCAATATGGAAAAGAGTAGTTTTTCATATGAGCTTAAAAATGGCGAAAATTTTGTAAACGGACTTAATATTATATGTGAAAATCCGGAAAATAAAAAAATTATATTACGTAGCAGGCAGGATGGGGATAAAATTCTTGTCGGCGGAATGCACAGAAAGGTAAAAAAACTTTTAATAGACAAGAAAGTACCAATGCATAAAAGAAATAACATCGGTGTAATAACGGTGGATGGGGAAGTTGCAGCTTTGCCGGGAATTGTTACGGGAGATGTTTTAAAAAAGAATAATATAAAGATATACTGTGGGGGATTAGCAAATGATAAAAGATATTAAAAAAATTCTTGTTACAGAAGAGCAGCTTACACAAAGAGCGGCTGAAATGGCAGACGAAATTGAAAAAGATTATAATGGGGAAGATTTTGTTGCAATATCCATTTTAAAAGGCGGCTTTGTATTTATGGCTGATTTAATCAGAAACATAAAAAGTAACGTACAGATGGATTTTATGGTAGCATCAAGCTATGGTAATTCAACAACCTCTTCGGGTAACCTTGAAATAAAGAAAGATACTTCAATAGATTTGAAAGACAAAAATGTTATTATTGTGGAAGATATAGTTGACACAGGAAGAACACTTTCAAACCTTAAACAAAACTTTTTGGACCGCGGCGCAAAATCGGTTAAAATCTGTACAATGCTTGACAAACCGTCAAGACGTGAGGTTGAGGTTTTTGTTGACTACACAGGTTTTAAGATTGAAAATGAATTTGTTGTAGGATATGGACTTGACTATGCTGAAAAATACAGAAATCTGCCGTTTGTAGGGGTTTTGAAAGAAGAAATCTACGGGGAATAAATAAAAATTGTAAAAAAGCATACAATTAAATTGATGTTTTGGGGCAGAATATTTCATCATAATACATACAACCAGTGGGAGAGTGACTTTTTTTGAAGAAAAAATTAAAAAGCATCAGCTTTTATGTAATTTTGTTTATAGCACTGTTTCTCGTATATTCGTTTGTAGCTCAGCCAACGAATATTGAAAAAAATACAATGAGTGACCTTATGCGCAGTATTGAAAACGGTCAGGTTACGGGCATTATTGTTGAGGAAACAGCGGCAATTGCAACGCTTAAAAACGGTAAGGAAATGATTGTGGAAATACCATCCGCAAATCTGTTTCTTACTTTTGCAACACAAGAAATAAAAGAACTTATAATGACAAACCCGACATTTACGTTTGATACTCCCGCACCGGTAAGTCCACCTTGGTGGCTTTCCATGCTTCCGTATCTTGTGTTTGGAGTAATAATCATTGTGTTCTGGCTGTTTCTCTTCCGCAATATGCAAGGCGGCGGTGGTGGCGGAAAAGTTATGAACTTTGGTAAAAGCCGCGCTAAAAATATAGCAAACACAGGCAAAAAAGTAACATTTAACGATGTTGCAGGTGCAGACGAAGAAAAAGCCGACCTTGAAGAAATCGTTGATTTTCTTCGCTTGCCGTCAAAATATACATCTCTCGGTGCAAGAATCCCGAAAGGTGTGCTTCTTGTAGGCCCTCCGGGAACAGGTAAAACACTTCTTGCAAAAGCAGTTGCAGGCGAAGCGGGTGTTCCGTTTTTCAGCATAAGCGGTTCCGACTTTGTTGAAATGTTTGTCGGCGTTGGTGCAGCGCGCGTAAGAGATTTGTTTGAAGAAGCAAAAAAATCAACTCCCTCAGTTATTTTTATAGATGAAATTGATGCCGTTGGCAGACACCGTGGTGCCGGAATGGGCGGCGGACATGACGAAAGAGAACAGACACTCAATCAGCTCCTTGTTGAAATGGACGGATTCGGTGTTAATGAAGGCGTTATTATAATTGCGGCAACAAACCGTCCTGACATCCTTGACCCCGCACTACTAAGGCCGGGCAGATTTGACAGACAGATTGTTGTTAATACTCCGGACGTTCAGGGAAGAGAAGATATATTAAAAGTTCATTCAAGAAATAAAAAGCTTGCACCGTCGGTAAATCTTAAAACAGTTGCAAGAACAACTGCCGGCTTTACAGGTGCAGACCTTGAAAACCTTATGAATGAAGCTGCACTTCTTGCAGCAAGAAGCAATAAACAGTACATTGATAATAATGATATACAGTTGGCTCTTATGAAAGTTATGATGGGTGCTGAAAAGAAATCCAGAGTAATGAGTGATAAAGAAAAGAAACTTACTGCTTATCACGAAGCAGGTCACGCGCTTATTACACGTCTTGTACCTGATCAGGATCCCGTACACGAGGTATCAATTATTCCTCGCGGAAGAGCAGGCGGATATACAATGCATCTTCCTACAGAAGACAAAATGTATGAAACTAAAAATTCAATGTATGATACCATTAAAATACTTCTTGCTGGCAGAGCAGCCGAAAAAATCATATTTGGCGATATAAGCACAGGTGCATCAAATGATATTGAACGAGCATCCGAAATTGCAAGAAGAATGGTAACACAATATGGTATGAGTGATAAACTCGGCCCTATTTCGTTTGGTAACTCAAATAATGAAGTGTTCCTTGGTAAAGATTGGGGACAGACAAGGAACTACAGTGAAGAAGTTGCTTCGGTTATAGATACAGAGGTTGAGAGTGTTATTGATGAATGTTATAAGGAAAGCTTAAGACTCCTTGAAGAAAATTCATCAAAGCTTGACCTTATTGCAAAAGCACTTCTTGAATTTGAAAAAATTGACGGAGAAACATTTGAAAAACTTTTTAACTCCGATAATAAAGAAGAATCTGCAGAGGAAGTAACCGAATAATCGGGGTAAAAAGAAAGGCAGTGAGAAAATGGGCATCAAGGCAGCTATAGAAAAAATATTTGGTACGTACAGTTCAAGAGAACTGAAACGTGTTATGCCTATTGTTGATAAAATAAATAGTTTTGAAGAAAGTATAAAACAGCTTTCTGATAGCGAACTTAAAGCAAAAACAGAAGAATTCAAAACAAGATATACAAATGGAGAATCACTCGACAGTATTTTGCCCGAAGCTTTTTCTGTAGTAAGAGAAGCGGCGGACAGAGTTCTCGGTATGCGCCATTTTACCGTTCAGCTTATCGGTGGTATTGTTCTTCATCAGGGAAGAATTGCTGAAATGAAAACAGGTGAAGGTAAAACTCTTGTTGCAACACTTCCGGCATATCTTAATGCCATCACAGGCGACGGTGTGCATATTGTAACCGTTAACGATTATCTTGCAAAACGTGACAGCGAATGGATGGGTAAGGTATATAAATTCCTTGGCCTTTCGGTTGGTCTTGTTGTAAGCGGAATGCCGGCGGAAGAAAAACAAGCGGCATATAATGCAGATATTACCTACGGTACAAACAACGAATTCGGTTTTGACTACCTTCGTGATAATATGGTTATCTACAAAGAAAATATGGTGCAGAGAGGGCAGCCTTTTGCAATCATAGATGAGGTAGACTCCATTCTTATTGATGAAGCGCGTACACCGCTTATAATTTCGGGGGTGGGTGAAAAATCAACAGAACTTTATTCACTTGCAGACAGATTTGCAAGAAGCCTTAAATTTATCAAAAAAGAATCTCTTGATTCAAAAGAGCAGTATGATGATATTGAAACAGACTATCTTGTAGATGAAAAAGCGCATACTGTAACACTTACAAAACAGGGTATCAAAAAAGCGGAAAGCTTCTTTAATCTTGAAAACTTATCCGACCTTGAAAATACGAGCATTGTTCACCATATCAATCAGGCAATTCGCGCACACGGTCTTATGCGCCGTGATATTGACTACGTTGTACAGAACGATGAAGTTATTATTGTAGACGAATTTACAGGCCGTCTTATGATAGGAAGAAGATATAACGAAGGGCTTCATCAGGCTATTGAAGCAAAGGAAAATGTAAAGGTTGCAAACGAAAGCAAAACCCTTGCAACAATAACATTCCAGAACTATTTCAGACTTTATAAAAAGCTTTCGGGTATGACGGGTACAGCTCTTACCGAAGAAGATGAGTTCCGTGAAATTTACGGTCTTGACGTAATTGAAATACCGACAAATAAACCACTGCTCAGACAGGATCTTTCCGATGTAGTTTATAAAACGGAAAGCGCGAAACTTAATGCAGTTGTTGAATATGTAAAAGAACGTCACGCGGCAGGTCAGCCAATTCTGGTTGGTACAATTTCAATTGAAAAGTCAGAACTTTTAAGTGCAATGCTCAAAAAGCAGGGCATTAAACACGAGGTTCTTAATGCTAAACATCACGAAAAAGAAGCACAGATTGTTTCGCAGGCGGGTAAACTCGGTGCGGTAACCATTGCAACCAATATGGCAGGTCGTGGTACTGATATTATGCTTGGTGGTAACGCCGAATTTTTAGCAAAAAACGAAATGGCAAAACTCGGATATGAGGACGCTATGATTTCGGAAGCAACCAGCTATTCTGAAACAGATGACGAGCAGATTCTTGAAGCAAGAGAAAAATATAGGCAGCTTCACGATAAATATAAAGCTGAAATTGCATCTTCACACGATGAGGTTGTTAAAGCGGGCGGTCTTTGTATTATAGGTACTGAACGCCACGAATCAAGACGTATTGATAATCAGCTTCGCGGTCGTGCAGGCCGTCAGGGAGACCCCGGAAGCACAAGATTCTTTATTTCTCTTGATGATGACCTTATGCGCCTTTTCGGTTCGGAAAGACTTAAAACTGTTGTAACGGCACTCGGTCTTCCGGATAATGAACCGATTGAACATTCAATGCTCACAAACTCAATTGAAACTGCGCAGAAGAAAATTGAAGGCAGAAACTTTGACATTCGTAAACACGTTCTTCAGTATGACGAGGTTATGAATGAACAAAGAAAGATTATTTATAACGAACGTAAGAAGGTTCTTGACGGAGAAGACCTTAAAGCAAACATTGAAAAAATGATAAATGATGTTTGTGATGAGCTTCTCACAAGCTATTTCGGTGGCGAGGATAATCCGGAAGAATGGAACCTTGACGGTATCAAGGCAGAACTTGAAAACTTTATTTATGCCGAAGGCGAGCTTGTCTTTGATAAAGAATTTTTAGAAGAAGAAACAAGAGCTTCATTTATTAAAAAAGTAAAAGAAAAAGCAATGGAAAAATATGCCCAGCAAGAAGAACTTTTCGGCGAAAATATGCGTGAGGTTGAACGCGTTATTATGCTCCAGAATGTAGACAGTAAATGGATGGAACATATTGACCTTATGGATCAGCTCCGCCGCGGAATTTCACTTCGTGCATATGCGCAGAAAGACCCGGTTGTTGAATATAAATATGAAGGTATGGATATGTTTGATAAAATGATTGCAAACATAAAAAACGATACCGTTAAAATGCTTATGAGAATTCAGCCCGGCGCAAAAACGGAACGTAAACAGGTTGCCACACCGGTAGAAGCATCTCACGGCGAAGGTAATCCGGAAGCGAAAACCGTTAAGGTAGGACAAAAAGTTGGAAGAAACGACCCGTGTCCCTGCGGCTCCGGTAAAAAGTATAAAAAATGTTGTGGTCAATAATAATAAACAGGATGTGATTTTGTGATTGAACTTGAACAGTACAAGTCCGATCTGAAAGCTGTTGAA
>JAZRHB010000043.1:0-32388 GCA_045644605.1 Clostridia bacterium | reverse complement strand
ACAAGACCGGCATCCTATACAGTAACATTCAACACAAACGGCGGAACTGAAGTTTCAAATGTTAAAGTAAAACGCGGCGATAAACTTACAGCTCCGACAGTAACAAAAGAAGGTTATGTATTTGACGGTTGGTATACAGATAAAACATTTACAACTAAGTTTGATTTTGATACACCAATCACAAAAAATATTACTCTTTATGCTAAATGGATAGAAGAATCAAAAACTCCGACAGCTCCGGCAGACTTTGATAAGTTTACCGACCTTGGTGGATATGAATGGGCAGAAACAGCAATTAACTACCTTGCATACACAGGTGTAATAAAAGGTGTTACAGACACAACATATGAACCGGATTGGGGCATAAAACGTGGTGAAGTTGCACTTCTTATGGTTCGTATATTCGGTCTTGAATCCGATGCAACAGATGAGTTTGAAGATATTGAATTAGATTACTACAGAGATGCTTGCCGTATCGGTAAAGACCACGGTGTTCTTCTTGGTGTAAACGAAGACAATACACTTTATGAACCTGAACGTATCATTTTGAGAGAAGAAATGGCTGCTCTTATTGTTCGTTCACTTGTAACAATGGGACACATTGATAATCCTACAGATACAGATTTGAGTATGTATGTTGACGGAGCAGATACGGAAGCATATGCAGTTCCGTATGTTGCATACCTTACAAGAATGGGTATTGTTCAGGGTGATCCGGATGGAGAATTCAGACCGAAAGATACTGTAACACGTGCAGAAGCAGCACAGATTCTCTACAATCTTTACAAGCTTGACGTTGAAGGACTTCTTGACTAATTAAATAAAGCAAAAGCGTAAGGCTTAAGCAAGCCTTACGCTTTTTAAATATGGGACTATGGCAAAACTAATTTTGTGCCATAAAAAGGTCAGATAAACAATTATTTACAGTCGTTGTTTCTGCTGTTGCTATTGTTATTGTTGTTATTGTTGTTGCTGTTTGACTGTTCATTTCTGCTGTTTGATGACTGATTGTTTTTGTTGTTTGTCTGATCGTTTCTTTTATCCTGAGCTTTGTTATTATTGTTGTTGCTCATTTTCATCACCCGAACTATATTGTAAACAGTTTTTTGTTTTTTATTCATTTTTAAAATTAATTTTTGTTGAAAGGAAAGTTTATGATTATACCTGACAGTACACTAAAAATAACACATGAATATATAAAAAAAGCCGTATCGGAAGGCAATACTGTTATTGATGCCACAATGGGAAACGGACATGATACGCTTTTTCTTGCTAATCTTGTGGGAGAAAAAGGAAAAGTTTTTGCATTTGACATACAAAATCAGGCGCTCGAAAATACGGCGGCTCTTCTTGAAAAAGAAGGAGTGAGCGAAAGAGCAGTTCTTATAAATGACGGACATCATAATATTGAAAAGTATGTAGATACTCCTGTTGCTGCGGTTATGTTTAATCTGGGGTATCTGCCGGGTGGCGACCATAGTATTGCAACAAAATTTGACACTACGGCAAGAGCTATCACACAGTCTATGAACCTGCTCTCGCCAGGCGGACTTATTTCAATTGGAGTATATTACGGCGGTGATTCCGGTTTTGATGAAAAGAACGCGCTTATGCAGTGGATAAAAACCATTGATTATAAAGAATATACAGTTCTTGTTCTTGACTATGTCAACAGACCGAACTGCCCGCCGATTGCGGTTATGATAGAGAAAAAATAAAATAAAAAGTATCCGCCGCTATGCGCATAACGGCGGATATTTTTTTATGTTTTATCTTATATCATATCCTGCAGATTTATATAATCTGTTTCGTACACTTTCGCCCATAGCATCATTGTCGGGAGCTTCGCATAAAATCACCTGTGCACCTGTTTTGTCAAACTCTCGGAGGGCGGAAAATAAAATATGTGCCATATCCTCGTTATCCTGCCATTTTATTATAAATTCTGCATCGTAAGAAGATGATGATTTGCAAAATACACCCGCTCTAATTCCGTCTTTTTTTAGGTTTTCAAGCTCGGCGGAAATTTTTGTTTTTGCATCTTTTTCAAAAACAACAACCTTTGCCTGCGGTGCATAATGCTTATATTTCATTCCCGGACTTTTCGGTTTATACCCATCGGTATTTTCTTTCATATGCTTTTCTGATATTGCATCAGGGAATATTTTTTGCAAATCAGATAGTGTTATTTTCCCCGGACGAAGAATAACGGGGGATTCGCCTGTGGTATCAATAACAGTCGATTCAATTCCTATATCGGCATTGCCGCCGTCAATAATCATATCTACTCTGCCGCTTAAATCTTCAATAACGTGCGCCGCTGTTGTGGGGCTTGGTCGACCTGAAATATTGGCGCTTGGCGCGGCAATATAGGCACCCGAATATTCAATAATTGCCCTTGCTGTTTCAGACGACGGAATGCGGATTGCAACCGTATCAAGTCCGCCCGTTGCCGCAAAGGGAACAATGTCTTTTTTCTTTACAACAACGGTCAGGGGGCCGGGTGAAAATGTTTCAAAAAGACGTTTTGCAATCGGGTTTATATGCCCGATTTTTTCGGCTTTTTCAATACTGTCGGTATGTAATATCAGCGGATTGTCGGACGGACGGCCCTTTGCAACATATATGCTTTTTATTGCATTTTCGTTAAGTCCGTCGGCGCCTATTCCGTATACCGTTTCGGTAGGGAACACAACAAGACCGCCGCTTTTTATAATTTCACCGGCTTCTTTAAGACCTTGTATATCATCAGAAAATATAACTTTAGTTTCCAAAATCTCACCTCATAATTCTGCGCAAAATGGGAAGCTGATTTTTTATAACGTCTGCACAGAAATTAATCTCATCAATTGTGTTATAAACGGAAAAACTGAACCTTATGGCACTGTCGATGGATTTCGCATCAACACCCATTGCCGTAAGTACGTGCGACGGACTTGGTTTATTTGATGAACAAGCCGAGCCTGACGATACCATAATTCCGTTTGATTCAAGCGTGTGTAAAAACACTTCACTGCGCACGTCTTTAAACGAAATATTAAGCACGTGGGAAGAGGTGTTTTCACCATTTATCTGAATGTCGGGAATGTCTGAAATTGCATCAATAAGTGCGGATTTAAGCATAGCCGTATGTTCATTGTCTTTTTTTATATCGGCTTTTTTTACTGCCACACCAAACCCTGCAATTCCGGGCACATTTTCAGTTCCTGAACGGAAATGCTTTTCCTGACCGCCGCCAAACATAAGCGGATTTATGTTAACACCTTTTTTGATATAAAGTGCGCCGACGCCTTTCGGACCATGAACTTTATGACTGCTTACAGATGCCAAATCAACGTCAGCCATAGGCACTTTGCAAAATGCCTGAACCATATCGCTATGGATAAGTGCATTCGGACTTTTTTTGCGTATTAAACGCACTGCCTCGTCAAGCGGCATTATAGATCCGGTTTCGTTATTTATGCCCATTATACTCACAAAAACGGTATCTTCCGTAAGTAGTTTTTCAAGATGGGAAATGTCGATTGCGCCACCCGGCAGAAGATTTATATACTGCACGTCAAAGCCTTTTTCTGCAAGCACTTTGAATGGTTCAAGCACAGCAGGATGTTCCGCCTTTGATGTTATTATACGTCTGCCTTTTAAATTGGTTTTAAGACAGGCACCGAAAATAGCGGTATTATTGCTTTCCGTACCGCCTGATGTAAAGTATACACATTCGGCGGGAACGCCAAGTTTTCCGGCAATTTCACTTCTTGCCGATTTAACAATGTTTTCGGCTTCCATCCCCATAAGGTGAAGGGATGACGGATTGCCGTATGTGTTTGTCATTGCATCAAGCACGGCACTTGCCGCCTCTTTGCATACGGCTGTTGTTGCAGCGTTGTCAAAATATATGTTCAAAACTATCATCCTTTATAGAAGTATACAAAAGAATTATATACCATTTTGCCAAAATAATCAAGATATTTATTGACAATGAAAAGTATTTGGTATAAAATTATAGTATCTTTAAAGGAGATGATAATATGATAAACGAAAGAATAGATATCTGGAAAGACCTTCCGTACGACGGAAAGGACCCGGATTTTCGCCCCGAACTTGAAACATATGTACTTGAAAATAAGCCCAAACGTGCTGCAGTTCTTGTATGTCCGGGCGGCGGATACGGACACCTTTCTCCCAGAGAAGCGCAGTGTATTGCATTAAGCTATAATGTGGCGGGATACCACGCTTTTGTGCTTCAATACAGTGTTGCGCCCAACAAACATCCGCAGCCGATTTATGATGTGACACGAGCAATGTGTATTATAAGAGATAATGCGGAAAAATGGGGAATTGACGAAAATAAAATTTTTGTAATAGGATTTTCTGCGGGAGGTCATCTTGCGGCAAGTCTTGGCGTGCATTGGGATAAGGATTTCCTTATGGATGTGGCGGGAATGGAAAAGGGCAAAAATAAACCTAACGGACTTATTTTATGTTATCCCGTAATTACAAGTGGAGAAAAAGCACATCGAGGCAGCTTTAACAGACTTCTCGGTGAAGATGCGACTAGCGAAATGCTTGAATTTATGTCGCTCGAAAAGCAGGTTTCGGATAAAACTCCGCCGGCATTTATTTTCCATAACATTGATGATGCGTCTGTACCGGTTGAAAACACAATGATGTTTGCGTCGGCACTTAAAGAAAATAATATCGAATTTGAAATGCATTTGTATCCGCGCGGCGGACACGGTGTATCGCTTGCAACCCGTGAGGTGCTTGACGAAGATTGCCGTGAAATAAGAGAGCATCTGCAGTCGTGGCTTAAACTGAGCATAGAATGGCTTGGCATCGTTTTTGGCGGACCATACAGCGAATAAATCAAAATTCATTTACATATGATAAGCAGAAGAAGTTTCTTCTGCTTTTTGCTATGTAAAAAGGGTAAAAATATTGACTTTAATATATATTTATTATATAATATATTTTGGTATATTATATTAAGGGAGGACAATGAGATGACGTATAAACAGTGTTACAATTTATGGCTTTCTTCCGACGCGGTTGATGAAAAAACCAAAGCGGAGCTTACGGCTATTTCAAATGATGAAAAAGAAATTGAAGATAGATTTTACAAAGATCTGGAATTCGGTACGGCGGGACTGCGCGGAGTGCTTGGTGCCGGAACAAACAGAATGAATGTATATACAGTTAAAAAGACAACTCAGGGACTTGCGGATTATATCCTGGCTAATTTCCCTGATGGGAAAGATATGGGGGTTGCAATCTCTTATGACCCAAGAATAAACTCTGATGTGTTTGCAAAAGAAGCGGCAATGGTTCTTGCGGCAAACGGCATTAAAGTATATCTTTCAAACCGCCTTCGTCCCGTACCGGAGCTTTCCTTTGCGGTACGACATTTCGGTGCGGTTGCCGGAATTATGATTACGGCAAGCCATAACCCTGCAAAATACAACGGATATAAGGTTTACAGTGCCGACGGCGGACAGCTTCCTCCGGAGGATGCGGATAAGGTACTTGCCCTTATTGAAAAAACAGATATTTTTACCGGTGCAAAAACCTGCAGTATGGATGAGGGCATAGCATCGGGGCTTATAAATGTTTTTGGCGACGAGGTTGATGATGTATACCTTGCTGAAGTTAAAAAACAGCAGCTTAATCCCGAAGCGGTTAAAATTGCGGCAGATAAATTCAAAATGATATATACACCGCTTCACGGCAGCGGCAATATACCTGTCCGCAGAATGCTTGATGAGGTTGGATTTAAAAACGTATATCTTGTGGAAAGTCAGCTTGAACCCGACGGAACATTCCCGACGGTTAAATCACCTAATCCGGAAGAAAAAAGTGCGTTTGACATTGCAATCGAAATTGCAAAAAAAGAAGATATTGATTTTATCTTCGGTACAGACCCCGACTGCGACAGAATTGGTGTTGTAGTAAGGAAAACAGACGGCGAATATATCGCTCTCACGGGTAATATGGTTGGAGCGCTTCTTACGGAATATGTACTTTCATCAAGAAAAGCGGTAAATAACCTACCCGATAACGGTGTTGTCATAAAAACAATTGTAACAAGCTATATGCCTGATGCAATATGTAAGGCATACGGCGTAGAGGTTATGAACGTTCTTACGGGATTTAAGTTTATCGGCGAAAAAATAAAAGAATTTGAAAAAACAGGCAGTCGCGAGTATCTGCTCGGATTTGAAGAAAGCTATGGCTACCTTGTGGGAACACACGCAAGGGATAAGGATGCGGTTGTGGCATCAATGCTTATTGCTGAAATGGCGGCATACTACAGCCTTAAAGGAATGAGTCTTTACGATGCTCTTATGGAGCTTTATGAAAAATACGGCACATACAGAGAACGACTTTTATCAATAACTCTTGAGGGTATTGAGGGTGTTGAAAAGATAAAACGTATAATGGCAGGAATAAGAAGTAATCCGCCGAAAATGATTGCAAGTCATAAGGTTAATTTCTTTACGGATATTTCCTGCGGTACAAAAACGGATTTGAATAACGGCGCAGAAACTAAAATAGATTTGCCTAAATCAAACGTACTTCTGTTTGAACTTGACGGGGATGCATGGTGTGCGGCGCGCCCGTCGGGAACGGAACCGAAAATCAAGTTCTATTTCGGAACGAAAGCCGACAGTATTGAAAAGGCGGAAGCTGACCTTGATACAATGCTTGATTTTATAAAGAGTTTAATTGACACAATGGAATAAAGGATGAGATAACAATGGAAAAAATAAAAGCTCTAAAAGGCACATACGACATATTGCCGGAAGATGCATACAAATGGGACTATATTGAAAAAACGGCAAAAGAAGTCTGCAGAGATTTCGGGTTTGATGAAATAAGATTTCCCGTATTTGAATATACCGACCTTTTTGCAAGAGGCGTAGGTCATACATCTGACGTTGTGCATAAAGAAATGTATACCTTTACGGATAAAGGCGGAAGAACAATTACGCTTCGCCCCGAAGGTACGGCGGGAACTGTAAGAAGTGTGCTTGAACATTCGCTTCTTGCAGGGGCACTGCCCATAAAACTGTTTTACCTTATAACCTGTTACCGAAACGAAAAACCGCAGGCAGGCAGATACAGAGAGTTCCGTCAGTTCGGTATTGAAGCTTTCGGCAGTAGCGATTTCCGTATCGATGCGGAAATCATATCGCTTGCAATGGAGTTTTTTGCACGACTTGGAATTAAAGGTCTTACACTCAACATAAACAGTATCGGTTGTCCCGAGTGCAGAGCAAAATATAATAAAGCACTTAAAGAATTTTTAGAAAAGAAATATGACAGTCTTTGCCCGACCTGTAAAACAAGGTTTGACAAAAATCCGATGCGAATACTTGACTGTAAAGACCCGTCGTGCGGTGAGCTTGTTAAGGATGCACCCGTTCTTCTTGATTATATATGCGATGAGTGCAGCAGCCACTTTGACGGAGTTAAACACACCCTTGAAATTCTTGGTATCAACTATAACATAGATTCCGGTATCGTACGCGGACTTGATTATTATACAAAAACCGTGTTTGAAATAAAATCCGACTCGCTTGGTGCACAAAGCACAGTATGCGGCGGCGGCAGATACGACGGACTTGTTGAGCAGCTTGGCGGACACCCGACACCGGGTATCGGGTTTGGGCTTGGGCTTGAAAGACTGCTTCTTACAATGGAGGCGCAAGGGTTAGAAATCCCCGGTAAACCGAAACCGAAAATCTTTGTTTGCGAGCTTGGTGACAAAGCAGTAGACTACGGCGTAAAGCTTGTTTCTGACCTTCGCAGGAAAGGAATCAGCGCAGTTCGCGACTGTATGGGCAGAGGACTTAAAGCGCAGATGAAATATGCCGACAAAATCGGCGCCGAGTACACAATTGTAATAGGCGACAACGAAATTGAAGCCGGCAAATGCGCTCTTAAACATATGGAAAGCGGCGAGTCGCAGGAAATAGTACTTAACGAAATTGACAAATACTTAAGAAAAGGATGATAGAAAATGGATACACTTGCAGGACTTAAAAGAACTCACAGATGTGCGCAGATTTCGGAGGCTGAAATAGGTCAGCAGGTTACTGTGATGGGATGGGCAGGAAAAGTAAGAGACATCGGTAGCCTTGTTTTTATAGATTTAAGAGATATCAGCGGCATTGTTCAGCTTGTTGCTGAAACTCCGGCTGAAATTCTTGAAAAGGCAAAAGGGGTCCACCTTGAATATGTTATTGCGGCTGTAGGAACAGTACGCGCAAGAACAGGTGCGGTTAACGATAAGCTTAAAACAGGTAAAATCGAAATTGAAGTAACCGAGCTTCGTATTCTCAATAAATCCGAAGCACTTCCCGTACAGATTGAAGATGATACAAATGTTAAGGACGAAATAAGACTTAAATACAGATACCTTGATTTAAGACGTCCCGAGCTTCAGAAATGTATGGTAACACGTCACAGAATCACAAAAATTGCAAGAGATTACTATGACCAAAACGGATTTACAGAAATTGAAACTCCGGTGCTTACAAAAAGTACACCGGAAGGCGCAAGAGACTATCTTGTACCAAGCCGTGTTCATCCGGGAAGTTATTATGCACTTCCGCAGTCACCGCAGCTTTACAAACAGCTCCTTATGATTGCCGGATATGACAGATATATGCAGATTGTAAAATGCTTCCGTGATGAAGACCTTCGTGCAGACAGACAGCCGGAATTCACACAGATTGACCTTGAAATGTCTTTCGTTGAAGTGGATGACGTTATTGCAATGAACGAAGGCTTTATCAAAAAGGTATTCAAAGAAGTGCTTGATGTTGATGTTAAAACACCTTTCCTGAGAATGCCGTATAAAGAAGCTATGGAACGTTTCGGAAGCGACAAACCGGACACACGTTTTGGTATGGAGCTTGTTGATTTATCGGGTGCTCTTAAAGGGTCTGAATTTAAAGTGTTCTCATCAAGCCTTGAAAACGGCGGCAGCGTTCGTGCAATCAACGCAAAAGGTCTTGGCGAAAAATTCTCACGTAAAGAGCTTGACGCACTTGGTGAATTTGTAAAAACCTACAGAGCAAAAGGTCTTGCGTGGATTATAAAAACATCGGAAGGTATCAAATCTTCAATTGCCAAATTCTTAAGCGAAAAAGAACTTGAAAATATATTTGCACTTACAGGCGCAGAAGACGGCGACGGAATTTTCATCGTTTCCGATAAAAACGAAATCGTGTTTGATGCACTCGGCGCACTTCGTCTGCATATTGCAAAGAAATTCGATATGCTTGACAAAAATCAGTACAACCTCCTTTGGGTTACCGAATTCCCGCTTTTCGAATACAGCGAGGAAGAGGACAGATATGTTGCAAAACATCATCCGTTCACATCACCGATGGATGAAGATATAGACCTTCTTGAAACTCATCCTGAACAGGCAAGAGCAAAGGCTTACGATATTGTTCTTAACGGGGTTGAGCTTGGCGGCGGTAGTATAAGAATATTCGACCGTGACCTTCAGCAGAGAATGTTTAACGCACTCGGCTTTACTACCGAGCAGGCTTGGGACAGATTCGGATTCCTTATGGAAGCATTCAAATACGGCGCACCGCCGCACGGTGGTATGGCGTACGGTCTTGACAGACTTGTTATGCTTCTTCTCGGTAAAGATTCAATCCGTGATGTTATTGCATTCCCGAAAGTGCAGAATGCATCCGAGCTTATGTCAGGCGCGCCCGACGTTGTTGATGCAAAACAGCTGGACGAGCTTTGCATAAGAAACATTGTAAAAGAAGGTGAATAACATTGGAAACTGTTATTGAAATAAAAGACCTTGTCAAAAAATATGGGGAAAACGAGGCAGTTAAAGGTATTTCATTTGAAATTCGACGTGGCGAGGTTGTTGGTTTTCTCGGACCTAACGGTGCGGGAAAATCCACAACAATGAATATTTTAACAGGGTACCTTTCTTCCACAAGCGGAGAGGTTAAGGTATGTGGATACAGCATACTTGAAAACCCTAATGAAGCTAAAAAGCGCATCGGTTATCTGCCGGAACAGCCACCGCTTTATTTTGATATGACGGTATACGAATACTTAAGCTTTGTTTATGATTTAAAAGGGGTAAAAGAGGATAAGGAAAAACATATTGAAGAGGTTATGGAAACTGTTGATATAGGGAAGGTTTCAGGTCGCCTTATCAAAAACCTTTCAAAAGGCTACAAGCAGAGGGTAGGACTTGCGCAGGCACTTATAGGAAATCCGGAGGTGCTTGTTCTTGACGAACCTACTGTTGGTCTTGATCCGGGGCAGATTATTGAAATCCGCGGTGTAATCAAAAAACTCGGCGCAAAAAGAACAATTATTTTAAGCACCCATATTCTGCAGGAAGTAACTGCAATATGCGACAGAGTTATTATTATCAATAACGGGAAAATTGCTGCAATGGACACACTTGAAAATCTGTCAGGCAGCGGCAGCGGAGAATATCTTATCCGCGTGCGCAGCAGTTTCAGTAATATAAAAGATATTTTTGCCGGAATGGGCAGAATTGAAAATATGGGACATAGCGAATCCGGCAGCGTTGATGTAAAAATCACAACCGAAACAGACAGAAGAGCCGATATCATAAAAACACTTGTGGAAAACGGTGTTGATGTGCTTATGCTAAGACCCGTTGAGCATACACTTGAAGAGGTATTTATAAAAGCTACAGGCTCGGCAGAAACGGAGGCGGGTGAATAATGAAAGCAATTTTCAAAAAAGAACTCCGCAACTATTTTCTTACACCAATAGGATACATATTTATGAGTGCATTTTTTGCACTGTCGGCACTTTATTTTGTGCAGGGAATGGTGTATTATCAGATAGCATCCGTGGCATATATTTTATCACCGCTTAATATGATATGTCTGTTTATCGTGCCGGTAATAACAATGCAGCTTTTTGCGGAAGAAAAGAATAAAAAAACAGACCAGCTGCTTCTTACTGCGCCGGTAAACGTGTCTGAAATTGTGCTTGGTAAATATTTTGCCGCACTTGCAGTATTTCTTATATCACTTGCAGTTACGTTTGTTTTTCCGTTTATTTTCTTTGCAATAAGCAAACCGATTTTAAGTGAAGTAATAGGCTCGTATATCGGGTTTATTCTTGTGTGGTCAGTATTTATTGCAATAGGAGTGTTCATTTCCTCCTGTACGGAAAGCCAGGTTGTTTCCGCAATACTTACATTTATTGTAATGTTTGTGCTCTACAGCTGGGACAGCCTTACATCAGGAGTGAGTGTTGTATGGATTAAAAATATTCTTGACTGGTTTTCGGTACTTAAACGTTTTGAAGATTTCCAGATAGGTCTTCTTAACCTACCGAATATAGTATATTACGTAAGCGTTGTTTTCGTGGTACTGTTTTTAACAGCCAGAAACATAGAAAAACGCCGTTTTAATTAAGGAGGGTAATTATGAACAGTAAAAACACAAAATTCAGAATTAACTCCCTTATGGTTACAGCGGTGGTTATTATAGCGGTGATTTTTATAAATCTTATAATAACGGCGCTTGCATCAAAGGTAAACTTAAAGCTTGACCTTACACGTTCGCAGAAATTTGAAATAACAGAGCAGACAAAAACTGTTATGAAAAACCTGGACAAAACTATAGATGTAAAGGTTGTAGGGAAAAAAGACGAAATCAACCTTGAGGTTGCAGAGTTTCTTGACAGATACAGTGCAATGAACCCGAACTTCAAAGTAAATTATATTGATGTTGAAAAAAATCAGTCGGTTTTATATACATACATTGCAAAAGGCGAAACTCTCCATATGGGTGACGTAGTCCTTGAATATTCCGACAGATATAAAATAATCCCGGTTTCGTCAATTTATACGCAGTCTCTTTCAACAGTTGCGGGTGAAAACAAATATAATTTTGACCTTGAAATGAAGCTTACAAATGCGGTTGCAACTTTAACGGGAACCTCAGAAGAATCTGTCATCTATCTTCTTGAAGGTCATAGTGAAGCGGCGCTTTCTTATCTCAACACGCTTCTTAATGAGCAGGGATATAAAGTGCAGACAGTAAACATATTAAACAGTGAAATTCCTGCCGATGCAATGACGCTTATTTCGTGCATTCCCGCGGCTGACTACACAGCGGAAGAATGTGAAAAAATAAATGCATTTTTGAAAGCAGGCGGCAACTTTATGGTAATTTCCACCGCAGGCGCCCCTGAGCTTCCAAGGCTTGAAAGTTACCTTGAAGAATGGGGAATAATCAAAACGGCAGATATCGTTGTTGAACACGATAACGATAAAATGTATAACGGAATTCCGTTTGCAATTATAGCGGATGCCCAGCAGCACGAAATAACAGCAAGTGTTATTTCTCAGAAAACACCGATTTTGTTCAACGAAAGCGTTGGATACGATGTTCAGAAATCAAATGCTCATAATGCAGCACCCGCAGTTCTTATATCTTCAAGCGAAAAATCTGTTGGTAAAGCAAACCTTAATGCCGAAACAGCCGCATACGAAGATGGGGACGATATGGGTCCTGTAGGGATGATGGTGCTTTCTGAAACAGAAAACAGTAAGGTTATGGTAATCGGTTCGGCAACTGCGGTTGAAATTTCAGCGCAGTATCCGGGAAATGCACAGCTCATATCTTCTGCGGTATCATATGTTACAGATAACGGCGGAAGTCTTAAAATTGCACCTAAAGTAGTAACCGAAGGGAAAATAACAAATCTTACAAAAACCGGAATAAACGTTATGTACTATTCTCTTGTGTTTGGTTTTCCGGCAATAATTCTTGCTATAGGAATAACAATATGGCTTAAGAGGAGATATTTATAATGTGGTTTAAGGACAAGCTTGTACGCAACATTATAATAAGTGTAGCGGTAATTGCACTTCTTGCAGGTGCATATATATGGGTTATAAACATTCCCGAAAAGGAAGCCGATACGCCGGGAACTGAAACAACTTCCACTGTATCGGTATACGAGATGAATGTGGCGGGGATTGAAAAAATTTATATAAAAAATCCGCAGGCTGAATATACAATTGTACAATTAAATGGCGGATACACTATCAAAGGTTATGAAAATATAGAGTTTTCAATGCAAACTCTGGCAAATGCAATAGTTGCTTTTGCAAATCCGATAGCTGAAAGAGAAATAGAGATTTCTGACATTTCGGAATACGGCGTAGATAATCCTTCCGCAGTTATTACGGTTTACGCTGACGGAAAGGAAAACACAATCTGTATAGGCAACAAAATGGCAGGCGGAGAAGGATATTTTATTCTTCATAAAGAGTCGGGAAAGGTGTATCTTATGCCAAGCGGACGCATAGCAATGTATATGCGCACCGTTAATGACTACAGACCTGCCGTGGTTGCAAGCGCCGATATAACAAAAATAACAAAACTCAGTATAAAAAGAAATGGCACACCGGTTGTAAATGTCCGGAAACTTAATGAAGATGAGAAAAGCAAATTTTCAATGTTCACTTCGTATGTTATGACATATCCGCATTATGCGGCTGTTCAAAGCGGAGCACTTGATGAGCTTGTGGAAAATATGGGAATGATTACCGCAAACAGCTATGTTGAGGATAATCCAAAAAATCTTGCAAAATACGGTCTTTCAAATCCCAAATACGTGCTTGAACTTGAAAGCGAAGGCGGAAACTATATGGTTTCATACGGAAACAAAACCGAAACAGGCGGTGTATATGCAATGATTTCGGGCAAAAACTTTGTTTTTGAGCAAACTGCAGAGATTTACGCATCCCTTGAAGCTGTGCAGGTACTTCGTCTTATGGAAAGATATGCTCATATAGTGGATATGTTTGCAGTTTCGGAGGTTTCGGTTACAAGTGGCGACGATGCTGACACATTTACTTTAACAGGCGATGACCAGAACAAAAAAGTAACGGTTAACGGTAAGGCGGCAAATCTTGAAAAATTTAAAACGGCATACCAGTCAATTATAGGTATTGAAGTTAGTGGATTTGCAGAAAATATAAACGGCGGAACTGAAATAGCAAAAGTTGTGTTCAGATATTATGATGGAAACGTTGTTACTGCAAGGTATCTCACCTACGATGAACGTAACTACGCACTTGAACGTAACGGCGTAATTCAGTCGGTTGTGCTTAAAGAAAATATAAACACAATGCTCGGTGCAGTAAAGAGCTTTGTGGAAAATCCGAATTAGGAGGAAAATATATGAAAAAGAGTGTAAAAATAATAATAGCGGTTGTGGCGGTTGTTGCAATTCTTGTTGCGCTTCTTGCGGGAACATATAACGGAATGGTAAATGCACAGGCAAATGCGGAAGCGGCGTTTTCAAATGTGGAAACACAGCTCCAGCGCAGATTTGACCTTGTTCCAAACCTTGTGGAAACGGTTAAAGGTGCAAGTGCACACGAACAAAACATCATAAATTCCGTAACAGAAGCAAGAGCAAAATATGCGGGCGCAGGCTCGGTAAGTGAAAAAGCGGAAGCGGCAGGTGAATTTTCAACTGCACTTTCAAGACTTATGGTTGTTGTGGAAAACTATCCTGCAATCACATCAACACAAAGCTACATTGCCCTTCAGGATGAGCTTGCAGGCACAGAAAACAGAATAAATATTGCCCGTCAGGATTATAATGCGGCGGCAACAGAATACAACAAAAAAATAAGAACATTCCCGAACGTTATTTTTGCAGGAATTTTTGGTTTTGACCAGATGTCTCTTTTTGAATCGGCAAGCGGTGCCGAAACTGCTCCACAGGTGAGCTTTCAATGATTAAAAGGGTTTTGCAGTCTTTAGCGTTTATATGCGTTCTTTCAATATGCGTGTCGGCGGCAATTCCCGCACTGGGAACAAACTATGCAAACGACTATGCGAATGTGCTTTCGGAAAAAACGGAAAAACATATAAACGAAACAAGTAAAAAATATAGTGGTGACGGTACACAGGTTGTTGTTGTAACCGTAACAAGCCTTGACGGTATGGACATAGAAACCTATGCAAACAGGCTTTTTCGTTCGTGGGGAATAGGTGATAAGGATAAGGATAACGGACTGCTTATTCTTGTATCGACGGGCGATCGTGAAATCCGTATTGAAGTGGGACGTGGACTTGAAGGCACTTTCAACGATGCCAAATGCGGCAGACTTATGGATGTGTATGCAATTCCTCATCTTAAGGAAAATGATTATGATGAGGGGATAAAATCCCTTTATGATGCAGTAATTGCCGGTATTGAAGACCCTGTTTTTCTTGAAGAACTTGAAGAAGAAACCGATGTCAGTGCAGGCGAAGTTATCGGTATAATAGTGCTTATAATACTGTATATCATTTTCACCAGCAGGCGTGGCGGCGGCCGGTTTATCCCCATCTTTTTTGGCGGATATAACGGTGGTGGATATCGCGGCGGTTCGTCCGGCGGTGGCGGATTCGGTGGTTTCGGCGGCGGTTCATCCGGTGGCGGCGGTGCATCACGTGGATTTTAAAACAAGGCGCCTTTAACCAAGGCGCTTTACATATTGCAGAGGAATATGAAGAGATAGAGTTTCTTGTGAACGGCGGGGTTACTACCATTGATTCTGATTTGTATATGGAATCAACAGTAGCAAGAAAACGGAATTGTGAATACTGTAAATACCACTATGAACAATATCTTGCAATAAGTAAGACTGGTTAGTGTGAGGGGGATTATTAAGTCTTTCACCAATATATAGCCCAGAGGTTGTGCCGTCATCCGAATGGACAACAGAGTAAACGTTTATTATATAATAAGGATGACAACATTTTTTGGGTTGTCATCTTTGTTTTTTTATGCTATGATGAATTCATCGAAGATGAATTCAGCTAAATTCGCCTGACGGCGAGCTAAATGTGCTAACGCACGCTAAATTACTTCGTAGCTAAATTGACCTAACGGTCAGCTTAAAGGCGAATTTAATTTAGCTGCTCCGAAGGAGTTATTTAGCTATGGAGCAAAGCGGAATAATTTAGCTTTGAACTTTAGTTCAAAATTTAGCTAAAAAGAATTATAGGATGTGAGTATATGGCAGAAAGCATAATGCTTGATAAAGCAAAAGATTTTGCAGTTGAAATAATAAACCTGTGTAAAACAATAAAAGAATCAAAGAGAGAAAGTGTGATAACAAATCAGCTTCTGCGTTCGGGAACATCAATTGGTGCCAATATTCACGAATCAAAATATGCTCATGGAACAAACGATTTTATTTCAAAAATGCAAATTGCCTTGAAAGAATGTTATGAATCTGAATATTGGTTGGAACTTCTTAATCGAACGAATTATATCAACGATGAGCAATATAAGATAATAGTAAATAATTGCGGACAAATTCGCAGGATGTTGATTTCGTCAATTAACACTGTGAAAGAGAAAATGAAGTAGGAGTGGTTGGATGAAAAAAGCAGCATTAACTCTCATAACAACTGTTCTCGTTGTGTTTTTAGTGTCTTGTCAAACGAAAACAATGACTGATGTAGAGCACACAATTGGATTTTATAATTTATTTGGGGAAAGTATCGAAATAGTAACGAAGAGCATAGACTTTGGTGATGTTCAAGGAGTTACAAAGGGAGAACAAACTATATATACATTTGATTGCGATAACAATGATGAAGGATTTGTGCAAAAACAACTCGTTTTTTATAATGATGTTTTAATGGCCGAAGAAACATATTTTAATGATGCTGAACAAGCATATTATTTTGCTAAAGAATATCGCGAGAATTTTGAACTCAACTATGGAGAAAAAGATACATATCCCAATGTTAAGTCAACAAATTCCGATTATTTTGATAATATAAGTGGTGTTGAAGATCTGAAGGATAATTGCCTTTATTATGAGGATTACACAGTTGAGATAAGTGACATAAGAACTAATAAACCTTGGTTGAATGACGAAAAAGCAGAAAAGATGTTAGGCGATATAAATTATTCTCGAATTGATTTAAGATTGGAACTCAGAGTTAACAATTCTGACTCAGCTTCTGTTGGGGTTAAATATATTGTCAGTCGATAGTTCTTTGCAGGGTATGATACAAATTATGATTAAGAAAGTGGCATCTAAATCGTGCACGAATTCTATAATTGATGCGTATGTAATATAATGTAAAAAACAGGTATAATTGGGAGTAGATTTTTATGGTATACAATAATATTCTGGAAGCAATCGGCAATACGCCAATGGTAAAACTTAAGAACATTGCACCGAAAGACGGGGCTGATATTCTGGTAAAGGTTGAGGGGCTTAACGTCGGAGGTTCAATCAAAACAAGAACAGCCTATAATATGATTTTGGACGCCATTGCGCGTGGCAAGATAAATAAAGATACCATTATTGTTGAGCCTACAAGCGGAAATCAGGGGATAGGTCTTGCGCTTGTGGGTGCCGTAATGGGATATAAAACCAAAATAATTATGCCGGATTCCGTAAGTGAAGAACGCCGCAAATTAGTTCGTCACTACGGGGCGGAGGTGATTCTTGTGCACGATTCGGGCAATATCGGTGAATGTATTGACGAGTGCCTTCGCATTGCGCTTTCAATGGAAAAGGAAGACCCAAACGTGTTTGTTCCACAGCAGTTTGAAAATCCTGCAAACCTGCAGATTCAAAGGGAAAAGACAGGAAAAGAAATTTTAGAACAGGTGGGCGGTCCGATTCACGGGTTCTGTTCGGGTATAGGTACGGGCGGAACAATTACAGGAATAGGGGAAACGCTGAAAGAAAAAAATCCTGATATAACAATCTGGGCGGTAGAACCGGAAAATGCGGCAGTTTTGTCCGGCGGCTCTATCGGAACCCACGTTCAGATGGGTATAGGCGACGGAATTATACCTGCAATATTAAATCAGAATATATATGATGATATTTGCCTTGTAACGGATGAAGAAGCAATAGAAACCTCGAAAGTGCTTGCATCAAAGGAAGGTATAATGTGCGGAATTTCAAGCGGAACAAATGTTGCCGCTGCAATAAAACTTGCAAAAAAACTCGGCCCGGGAAAAACAGTTGTAACGGTCCTTCCCGACACAGCGGAAAGATATTTTTCTACACCGCTGTTTGAAGAGTAAGATAATTACCTTTTGGTTGAAGGTGAAAAATACATATGCAACGTGGGGATAGGTAGTCGTCGCCAATATATTCGTTGAAGCTTTAAGAGTGGCTTGTGCAACAGCAGGCTGGTGGAACCTATAAATTTGAAAAGAATGAAGACGTCGAATGGGAGCTTTACGACCTTTATGACGGACAGTGGCGTATTTTTTATTCTTTCTGCGAAACGTGTCAGTATACTATAGATTTCTATCAGCCATCTTACTATTTTAAACACATCCCGAATTACAGTTCAATAAAACGCTTATAGTTGCTATGAAAACAAAAACCGGAAGAAAAACCATCGGCGACAGAACTTTCAGGGTTTTTGAAGGCGATAAGCTTTTAAGCGAAGCAACTGAAATGACAGATGACAGACTTGCGGAGTTCCTGATGGTAATACCATTTAAGCTATCGTTTACTGGCTGGTCCATTTATCCCATGGCAGTACTGATATTGGTGGGTGCACTCCTGATATACCTGGCTATAAACCGCACCGCACGTGAGATAATAGAAAGAAAACTGTTTTTCTAGGAATGATTTTGTCAGTGGGTAAAAACATAAATTTTATTATAACTATTGACTTTTTTGCGGTGTGGTGTTATAATTATAAATAATTTAATAGTGTAACACACAAATAAATGCGAAGAGCAGAAACCAGTAGGTTGGAAAGAACATGGAGAGAGTTGCCGGTTGGTGCGAGGCAAATGGGGCGTCCTTCTGAATTCCTTCTGTTAGCAGTGCACTGAATAAGAGCAATCTTTAGTAGGAGGCAACGGGTGTTCCCGTTACAGAACTAAGGTATGTTAGTACCTGATAAGGCCACTGTTGTGAGATGGTGGTGAACTGGGGTGGTACCACGGAAATAGTATTTTCGTCCTCTGTATCCTAAACAGGATTGCAGAGGATTTTTTATTCCAAATAAAATGCAACCCTGTTTGAACAACATTTTTTACGAAACGGAAAGGAGAAAAGAGAAAATGGCTCAGAACTATTATCAGAAAGAAATTGAAACAATGTCACTTGATGACATGAAAAAGCTTCAATCAGAAAAACTTGTTAAACAGGTTAAGCATGTTTACGAAAATGTGGAATATTACCGTAACCTTATGGATGAAAAAGGTGTTAAACCTGAAGACATCAAAGGAATTGAAGACTTGCACAAACTTCCGTTCCTCTCAAAAGCAGATTTAAGAGATGCCTATCCTTACGGACTGCTTGCAAAACCGCTCGAAGACTGTGTGCGTATTCATTCCACATCGGGCACAACAGGTCGCCGCGTGGTTGCGTTCTACACACAAAATGACGTTGACCTTTGGGACGATTGCTGTGCACGTGCAATTGTTGCGGCAGGCGGCAGCAAGAAAGATGTTTGCCAGGTAGCTTACGGCTACGGCCTTTTCACAGGCGGTATGGGGCTTCACGGCGGCTCACACAAGGTTGGATGTCTTACACTTCCTATGTCATCCGGTAACACAGAACGTCAGATTCAGTTTATGACAGATTTAGGTGCCACCATTCTTTGCTGTACTCCGTCTTATGCGGCATATATTGGCGAAAGCTTAAAGGAACAAGGCTATAAACCGGAATATATTCCGCTTAAAGCAGGTATATTCGGTGCTGAACCGTGGACGGAAGAAATGAGAAAAAACATTGAAGAAACACTTGGCATAAAAGCCTATGATATATATGGTCTTACAGAAACAAGCGGCCCAGGGGTTGCATTCGAGTGCAGCGAACAGACAGGTATGCATATAAATGAAGACCACTTTATTGCTGAAATTATTGACCCCGATACAGGCGAAGTTCTTCCTGAAGGGGAAAAGGGAGAGCTTGTATTTACTTCGCTTGATAAAGAAGCATTCCCGCTGCTCCGATACAGAACAAGAGATATTTGTGTTCTTTCAAGAAAGAAATGCTCCTGCGGAAGAACACTTATCAAAATGGCTAAACCTATGGGCAGAACAGACGATATGCTTATCATCAGAGGGGTTAATGTATTCCCAAGTCAGATTGAAACAGTTCTTCTTAAAGAAGGATATGAACCAAACTATCAGATTATTGTTGACCGTGTGAACAATAACGATACATTTGAAGTTAATATTGAAATGTCACCCGAACAATTCACGGATAAAGTAAGCGAAGTGCTTGCAATGGAAAAATCACTTTCGGATGCAATGAAAATAATGCTTGGCATCAACCCGAAAGTCCGTCTTGTTGCTCCGAAGAGCATTGCAAGAAGTGAAGGAAAAGCGGTTCGTGTAATTGATAAAAGAAAACTTATATAATCGGATAAGGAGGGTTATTATGGCTATTAAACAATTAACAGTATTTGTTCCCAACAGAAAAGGTGCAATCGTTGAAGTAACGGATATACTTGCAAAAAATAATATTAATATGAGGGCGCTTTCTATTGCAGAAACAGAAGATTTCGGTATTCTCCGCCTTATTGTCAATGATGAAACGGCGGCAGAAAGAGTGCTTGAAGAAAACAGCTATCTCATTAAAGTAGTTGATGTTGTGGGTGTTAAAATCGGTGATGCACCGGGTAAACTCACAGAAGCTCTCGGTGTTCTTGATAAAGCAGATATAAATGTTGAATATCTTTATGCATTTATGGCTCGTACAGAAAAACACGCATATGTTGTTTTAAGAGTAGAAAATAACGACACTGCAGAAGCAGCACTTACAAATGCAGGATTTCATATTATTACTGAGGCGGATATTGATAAACTTTAAAATTAGAGAATTGAAGAGTGAGTTTTAAGTTTATTTGAAATTTTAGATGCAAATAACAATTTTAAAACCTCACTTGTAAATGAAAAAAACAAGTGAGGTTTTCTTCTGAAAGGAATTGTCGGAAATGGCAAATAAATTAGATGAAGCAAGAAAAATTATAAACGAAGTGGATTCCCAAATGACAGAGCTTTTTGAAAAAAGAATGAGAGCTGCCGAAATGGTTTATGAACATAAAAAAGAATTCGGACTTCCGATTCTGGATGAAAAACGTGAAAAAGCCGTTATTGAAAAGAACTCCGCTATGATTGAAGATGATGTGCTAAAAGAATATTATATTGATTTTATTAAAAATGTTATGTCCGTTTCACGTGCGTATCAGTATCGTATGCAGTCGGGACTTAAAGTGGCATACAGCGGTGTTCCGGGAGCGTTTGCTCACATTGCGGCAGGCAGAATATTCCCACAAAGCAGCAGAGTTTCGTACCGCGATTTCAAATCGGCGTACGATAGCGTTGTAAAAGGAGAGGCAGATGTTGCACTTCTGCCGATTGAAAACAGCTACGCAGGTGAAGTAGGGCAGACCATTGACCTTATTTTTTCGGGCGGACTGTTTATAAACGGAATCTATGAGCTTGAAATTCATCAGAATTTATTGGGACTTCCCGATGCAACATCAGAAGACATTAAAAAAGTAACAAGTCATCCGCAGGCGCTTGGACAGTGTCACGATTATATTACTCTCAAAGGATTTGATACAGAAGAAGCAAATAATACAGCGGTTGCTGCAAAAGCCGTTGCCGATATGAAAGATAAATCTCTTGGTGCAATTGCAAGTGTGGAAACTGCGGAAATTTACGGGCTTAAAGTTCTTGAAGCAAACATAAACAAAAGCGGGGAAAATACCACCCGTTTTGCAGTTCTTTCAAAAGTCGGGGCAAATTCTTCGTCACTTTCAAGCTCGGTTCTTATGTTTACGGTTAAGAACGAAGCGGGTTCCCTTGCCAATGCCATCGGCATCATAGGTAAATACGGATATAATATGACTGCACTTAGAAGCAGACCGCTTAAAAAACATTCGTGGCAGTATTATTTCTATGTTGAGATTGACGGCACAACCGAAACCGACGACGGCAAAAAAATGATTGAAGAATTAAACAAGGTGTGCGATAAGCTTAAGGTGGCGGGAACGTTTGCACCGCATAGTGAGATATGAGGAAATCTGATATGAATATACATATGAATTTAAATGAAAACAGTTACGATATAGTTGTTGAAAGAGGGATTCTTTCGCGTGCGGGCGAGTACCTGAATTTAGAAAGACGAGTGCTTATTGTAACAGATGACGGCGTTCCTGAAGTTTATGCAAAAACACTTGCCGGTCAGTGTAAAAATCCGGTTATTTATACTGTTCAATCGGGCGAAGGCTCAAAAAGTCTTGAAGTGCTTGGCACACTGCTTGCGCAAATGCTTGACAACGGGATTTCAAGAAAAGACTGTGTTGTGGCAGTTGGCGGTGGCGTTGTGGGCGACCTTTCCGGATTTGCGGCATCCTGTTATATGCGGGGTATCGACTTTTATAATATACCTACAACTCTTCTTTCGCAGATAGATTCATCCATCGGCGGAAAAACGGCAATAAATTTCGGAAATGTGAAAAACATTGTGGGTGCATTTTATCAGCCTAAAAAGGTTCTGATAGACCCTGACGTTTTAAAAACTCTTCCCGAAAGGCAGATTTCAAACGGTCTTGCCGAAGCAATAAAAATGGCACTTACATCTGATGTCGGGTTGTTTGAAATTTTTGAAAATAAAAACGCAAATGATAATATTGATGAAATTATTATTCGTTCGCTTAACATTAAAAAGAATGTTGTTGAACAGGACGAAAAAGAATCGGGACTTCGTAAGGTACTTAATTTCGGTCATACAATCGGTCACGGTATTGAAAGCAGTGCAAATATGTCGGAATTATATCACGGCGAATGTGTTGCACTCGCACTTATACCGATGTGCAGTGAAAAGATAAGACCGAGGGTAATTGAAGTTCTTAAAAAATGCAACCTTTATAATCCGGTTGAGTTTGACTGGGATAAAATTGCCGAAGCGGCGTTTCATGATAAAAAAGCAGACGGAGAGTTTGTTTCAGTAACGGTTGTGCCTGACATAGGCTCGTTTGAACAAAAGACAATGAAGTGCAGTGAAGTAATTGAAATGGCAAAAAGCTGTTTTGAGGGGTGATTATATGAAAAATACATTTGGTACAAGCGTGGCTGTTACAATTTTCGGTGAAAGTCACGGCGAATATATCGGAGCGGTTATTGATGGACTGGCTCCCGGAATTGATGTGAATGAAGAATATATAAATCATATGCTTTTCCTCCGCAGACCAAACGGAAACATTTCAACTCCAAGAAAAGAAAAGGATGAGCTCAGGATTATAAGCGGTGTTATAAACGGAAAAACAACCGGAACACCGGTTACTATTCTCATACCTAACGAAAATGTAAAAAGCGGAGATTATTCGGCAATGAGAACGGTTGCAAGACCATCTCATGCAGATTATACTGCAGAATGTAAATATCACGGTTTTCAGGATTCCCGCGGAGGCGGACATTTCAGCGGAAGAATTACTGCGGCGCTCGTTGCGGCAGGTGCAATATGCAAATCTGCATTGGAACAAAAAGGTATTTACATAGGCACACACGTGAAAAAATGTGCAGGCATTTCGGACAGAGAGTTCGGGGATTTAATGCCTGATATAAATGCGCTTAACGGAAAAACCTTTGCAGTTCTTGACGACTCCCTCATTGAAGAAATGACCGCAGCAATTCTTGAAGCATCATCAAACGGCGACAGCGTTGGCGGAATTCTGGAAACTGCAATTTGCGGAATGCCGGCGGGCGTTGGCGAGCCGTGGTTTGATTCTGTTGAAAGCCTTATTTCACATATGATGTTTTCAATTCCGGCAATAAAAGGAATTGAGTTTGGTGCAGGCTTTAAGCTGGCAGATATGAAAGGAAGCAATGCCAACGACGAAATGAAGCTTGAAAATGATAAAATTGTAACCGCTACAAATAATAACGGCGGAATAAATGGCGGCATTACAAACGGAATGCCAATCATTTTCAGAACTGCAGTTAAACCAACACCCACAATATTTAAGCCGCAAAACACGGTTGATTTTAAAACCATGGCCGAAACTGTGCTGGAACCGAAAGGCAGACACGACCCTGCAATTGTGCACAGAGCAAGAGTGGTGCAGGATGCGGCATCCGCAATAGTTCTTTGTGATGCACTTGCATTAAGATTCGGCACAGACTGGTTAAAAGGATGAAAAATATGAAAAAGTATGGTTGTATCGGCAAGAAACTGACACACAGTTTTTCTAAAGAAATCCATGCAAGGCTTGCTGATTATGATTATGAGCTTATTGAGCTTACTGAAGATGAAATAAAACCGTTCTTTGAGAAAAAAGATTTTAAAGCAATAAATGTCACTATCCCTTATAAAGAAACAATTATTCCGTATCTTGACAGTGTAAGTGACATTGCAAAGCGTATAGGTGCGGTTAATACCATTGTAAACACAGACGGCAAATTATACGGATATAACACCGACTATTACGGGATGATGGCGCTTATCGTAAGAATCGGCATTGATTTAAAAGGCAAAAAGGTTCTTATTCTCGGAACGGGCGGAACAAGCAAAACGGCGCAGGTTGTGGCAAAGGATATGGGCGCGGCATCTGTGCTTGTTGTAAGCAGAAGCAAAAAGGAAAACTGCATAACCTATGAGGAAGCGGTAAAATACCATTCGGACAGCGAAATTATTATTAATACCACTCCTGCGGGGATGTATCCCGACTGTGAATCAAGGCCGATTGATATTTCGGCATTTACCTTCTTAGAAGGCGTGGTGGATGCGGTGTATAATCCGCTTACCACAAATCTTGTTTCTGATGCAAAGAAACAAGGAATCAAAGCGGAATGTGGCTTGTATATGCTTGTTATGCAGGCGGTTTATGCAGTAGAAAAATTTCTTGATACACAAATTCCGAAACAAACTGCCGAAGATATATTTTGCAGCGTTCTGACATCAAAAGAAAATATTGTATTGACAGGTATGCCCGGAAGCGGCAAAAGCACCATTGGAAAAATCCTTAAAATAGATGGGTTTGAGTTTGTTGATACAGATGAAGAAATCGAAAAACGTTGCGGATGCAGTATTAAAGAGCTTATAAACGATAAAGGCGAAAAGTATTTCAGAGATATGGAAACGGAGGTTATCCGCGACGTTTCATCAGAAAGCTGCCGCATTATTTCAACAGGCGGAGGGGCAGTTTTACGAGAAGAAAACATTAACTGCCTTAAACGAAACGGCAAGCTGTTTTTTATAAATGCAGATATAAAAAGGCTTCAGGCAACAGATGACAGACCGTTTTCCGACACATACGAAAAGCTTGCAAAGCTTTATAGCGAAAGACTTGATATTTATAAATCTTCGTCGGATGTAATTGTGCCGGATATGGATACACCTTTAGCGGAAGCAGAATATATTCTTGCAAAACGATTGGAGCAGATAAAATGAAAATTCTTGTTATAAACGGACCAAATCTTAATATGCTTGGTATCCGCGAACCGGACCATTACGGCAAAGAAACATATAACGACCTTTGTGAAAGGATACAGAAGCATTGTGATAACAAAAACATAGAAGTTGAGATATATCAGTCTAACCACGAGGGCGACCTTGTTGATAAAATACAGGAAGCTTTCGGGACTGCAGGCGGTATTGTAATAAATCCGGGGGCATATACACACACAAGTATTGCAATTCTTGATGCAGTAAAATCGGTGAATATTCCAACCGTTGAGGTGCACATTTCAAAGGTAGAGGAAAGAGAAGATTTCAGACAGATAAGTTATATAAGACTTGCCGCAGTAAAAACAATTACAGGTCATGGCACAGACGGGTATATTGAAGCCATTGACTTTCTTGTTGGAGAATAATATGATAGCAGAATTCAAACCTTGCAAATTAAACGGACAGATAAGCGCCCCGCCATCGAAAAGTATGGCGCACAGATATCTTATGGGTAGCGCATTATCGGGAGAAAAATGTATATTATCGGGCGTGGATTACAGCGAAGACATCCTTGCAAGCATTGATTGTTTAAAAGCACTTGGTGCAGATGTAACTACGGATAATGATGTAGTAACCATTAATCCCGGTAACTTTATGAAAGAAGAAGCTCCCGTTCTTGAATGCAGAGAAAGCGGAAGTACATTAAGGTTTTTTATTCCGCTTTGTCTTTGTATGGGTAAAGGGGTTACTCTTAAAGGAAGTACACGCCTTTTTGAAAGACCACTTGATGTTTATGTAACACTTTGCTGCGAAAATGGATTTTTGTTCCAAAAGAATGTGGACTTTGTAACACTTTGCGGAAATCTTAAAAGCGGAAGCTATAAAATACGTGGCGATATAAGCAGTCAGTTCATATCGGGGCTTATTTTTGCACTCCTTTATCTTGGGGAAGACGCTTCAATAGAAATTATACCTCCGTTTGAAAGCAGGTCATATATCGACCTTACAATTTCAGCACTCAAATCTTTTGGTGCGGATATAGAGTTTAGAGATGAATATACTGTTGTAATCAGAAAATCAAAACTGCACTCATATTCAGGGAAAATCGAAGGAGATTATTCAAACGCCGCATTTCTTGATGCCTTTAATTATATCGGTTCTGAAATAGATATCAGGAACCTTAAAGAAGGCTCTCTTCAAGGAGATAAGGTGTACAAAGAATATTTTGATAAAATTTCAAAAGGAACACCAACACTTGATATTTCCGATTGCCCCGATTTAGGTCCGGTCCTTTTTGCGCTTGCCGCTTTGAAAAATGGTGCAATATTTACGGGAACAGAAAGGCTTAAAGCAAAAGAGAGCGACAGGGGAATGGCAATGCACGAAGAGCTTAAAAAGCTTGGCGGCGGACTTGCTTTTGGTGACAATATGATAACTGTTCCACAACAGGATTTAAAGTATAACGGCAACATCCTTGACGGTCATAATGACCACAGAATTGTTATGGCAATGTCGGTTATTCTTTCAAAAACCGGCGGAGAAATTTCGGGAATTGAAGCCGTAAGAAAAAGTTATCCCGGATTTTTCGGCGATATACAAAAACTTGGAGCAAAGGTGACAATAAAATGATAGTAGATGTAAGTAAGAAAATACTAATAGTCGGACTTGGGCTTTTAGGCGGTAGCTATGCAAGAATTCTGAAACGATTCGGATTTCACATAAGCGCCGTTACAAAAGAACAAAGTTCTATAGATTATGCTTTTAACGAAGGAATAATTGATGAGGGGACAACCGAGACAGATGCACGTATAATCGGGGAAGCAGACCTTGTGATATTTGCTCTTTATCCGCACGTGTTTGTTGAGTGGATTGAAGAAAATCAGAACCTTTTAAAAAGCGGAGCAATTATAACGGACGTAACCGGTGTTAAGAGAAGTATAGTATATAAAATTCAGGATATTTTAAGAGATGATGTAGAATTTATTGCGGCGCATCCTATGGCGGGACGTGAGGTTTCGGGTGTGGAAAACAGCTCCGATAAAATGTTTACCGGCGCAAACTATATTGTTACTCCTACGGATAAAAACACACCGGAAGCTATTAATACGTGTCTTGAACTCGGCAGACTTCTTGGCTTTTTAAATGTTACAACCCTTTCTCCCGAAGAGCATGATGAAATGATTGGTTTTCTGTCTCAGCTTACGCATTGCATCGCCATTACTCTTATGACTTGCAATGATAAGGAAGATATGGAAAAATTCACGGGTGACTCGTTCAGAGACCTGACACGAATTGCACGTATCAATGATGAAATGTGGAGCGAGCTTTTTGTGGCAAACAAGGATTTGCTCCTTAATCAGATGGATATGTTTATGGATAAATTCAAAGAACTGAAAACAATGCTTGAAGCTGAAGATATTGACGGAATGAGAAAAATGATGCGTCATTCAACCAAGCGTAGGGCATTATTCGATAAAAAATAGTTTAATGGAGGCCCCTTGAAATGAATATGGAGTTCAAACGCAAATTACCAATACCGAAAGAAATAAAAGAGCAGTACCCGGTTACTGCTGAAATAGAAAGTATAAAGACAAAACGTGACGAAGAAATAAAGGCGGTTTTTGACGGCAGGGATGACAGGTTTATTCTCATTATAGGACCTTGCTCGGCAGACCACGATGACAGTGTTATTGATTACATTTCAAGACTTCGGGGTGTGCAGGAAAAGGTAGCGGATAAAATACTTATCATTCCGAGAATTTATACCAACAAACCAAGAACCACCGGTGACGGGTATAAAGGAATGCTTCATCAGCCCGACCCCAATAAGGGAGAGGATATGTTAAAAGGCGTTATTGCAATCAGAAACTTACATCTTCGTGCTATAAAAGAAACAGGCCTCACCTGTGCCGATGAAATGCTTTATCCTGAAAATTACAGGTATTTGTCTGATTTGTTGTCTTATGTTGCAATCGGTGCAAGGTCTGTTGAAAATCAGAAACACAGACTTACCGCAAGCGGACTTGATATTCCTGTCGGTATGAAAAATCCAACCGCCGGAGATATTTCGGTAATGATGAATTCAATCACAGCCGGACAGCATCCCCATACATTCATTTATAGGGGATGGGAGGTTGAAAGTCACGGCAATCCGTATACACACGCAATACTTCGCGGATATGTGAATAAACACGGACAGTCAATGCCTAACTATCATTATGAAGACCTTATTCATCTTGCGGAAATTTATGAAAAATCCGGACTTCGTAATCCTGCGGTTGTTATTGATACAAACCATGCAAACTCGGGTAAACAGTGGATGGAACAACCAAGAATTGCCAAGGAAGTTTTGCATAGCTGTCGCCATAATAATGATATTAAAAGGATTGTTAAAGGTCTTATGATAGAAAGTTATATTGAAGATGGTGCAACAAAACCCGAAGAGTGTGTTTACGGTAAATCAATTACCGACCCGTGTCTTGGATGGGAAAAGACAGAAAAACTCATTTATGAACTGGCAGATGTTCTTTAAAAAATACTCCCGATATTAAAAGGGGCTGTAGCAAAATGCACAGACCGCATAAAGAATAAATTATTTCGCTATAAAGCTGTTTAAAGCTAACAGTTTTTATAATGAAATAAAAAAATAGATGTAGAAATTCGTCATTTGACGAATTTCACTATATTATTGCTTTATGCTATGAACAAACTTCACCGCTTGGCGTACCTTTGTACGCCGTCGGGCATGGTCGGGAAAGGCTTTGAAAGCCTTTCCCGACTTCAGTTTGTCCATTCTGCACAATTTTTCTTTCGCCCCAAAAGGGGCTGTAGCAAAAAGAAAATCATTTTGCTACAGCCCCTTTTGTTTGTTAAGATAATTTTTCAATACCTTTTTTGATTCTTGCGATTGTTTCTTCTTTTCCAAGGAGAACTGCAAGCTCGATACCGCCACCCGGTGTAAACTGTTTGCCGGAAACTGCAGTACGAAGCGGCCAGAGAATCTGTCCGTTTTTCACTTCCATTTCAGCTATAAGCTCAAACATTTTTTCGTGAATGGTTTCTTCGGTCCAATTGTCAATACCTTCAAGAACAGGAAGAATTCTGTTTAAAGCTTCAAGTGAATTTTCAAGTGTTGTTTTCATTTTCTTATGAACGAAAAGTTCAGTATCATAATCCGGCAGAGCGTCAATAAAATCAATCTGCTCAGGAATGTCTGTAAGAAGTTCCGTACGTGTATGCAGGAGTTTTGACAGTTCCATAAAGTCAATATCCTTTGTAACCACCTGTTTATAATATGGCATTGCAAGAGCGCAGAAATCTTCAAGAGACATTCTTCTTATATATTCGCCGTTCATCCACGCAAGCTTTTTATCATCAAAAATTGCAGGGCTTTTGCTGATACCGCTCGGGTCGAATGCCTGAGTCAGTTCTTCAAGACTGAACACTTCCTGGTCGCCGCCGGGACTCCAGCCGAGAAGTGCGATAAAGTTAATTACCGCTTCTTTAAGGAAGCCTTTTGCAATAATATCGTCATAAGATGCGTCGCCGTTACGTTTAGAGAGCTTTTCCGTTGCGTTTTTCATTACCGGCGGGCAGTGAACGTATGTGGGAATGTCCCATCCGAAAGATTCATAAAGAAGGTTGTATTTCGGCGTGGAGGAGAGGTATTCGCTTCCTCTTATTACGTGGGTAATTCCCATCAGATGGTCGTCAATAACGTTTGCAAAGTTATATGTCGGAAGTCCGTCTGATTTAAGAAGTACGTTATCGTCAAGTGTGGAGTTTTCCACGTGGATTGTACCGTAAATAATATCATCAAAGGACGTAACGCCTGTTTTCGGTATTTTCTGTCTTATAACGTAAGGGACACCTGCATCAAGCTTTTCCTTGATTTCTTCAGGAGAGAGATTTCTGCAATATCCATCGTATTTTGTTGGGATTTTGGAAGCTTCCTGAATTTGTCTTAAATTATCAAGTCTTTCTTTGTCGCAGAAGCAGTAGTATGCGCCGCCAAGTTCAACAAGCTTATGTGCATATTCCTGATAAATTGCTCTTCTTTCGCTCTGGATATACGGACCAAAGTTACCGCCGATGTCGGGACCTTCGTCGTGTTTAAGACCTGCTTCTTTAAGAGTGTTATAAATTATATCAACTGCGCCTTCAACATATCTTTCCTGGTCGGTATCTTCAATACGGAGGATAAAATCACCGCCGTCTTTCTTTGCAAGAAGATATGCATAAAGGGCTGTTCTTAAGTTGCCGATGTGCATATAGCCTGTGGGGCTTGGTGCAAATCTGGTACGAACTTTTTTGTTTTCCATAGGTAAAAACCTCACTTTATTTTTCAGCGATTTCGATTATAACCTTTCTGTTAGGTTCTTCGCCAACGCTTACTGTCTGAACAATTTTGTTATTCTGAAGTGTAGAATGAATAATACGACGTTCGTTGGGGCGCATAGGTTCAAGAGTTATGCTTTTTCCGGTTTTGATAACCTGAGAAGCAAGTCTTCTTGCAAGGCGTACCAAAGTGTCGTGTCTTTTTTCGCGGTAGTTTTCTGTGTTAAGAATAACTTTGATATAATCAGAAGACACTCTGTTAACAGCAAGAGATGTCAAATACTGAAGCGAATCAAGTGTTTCGCCGCGTTTTCCAATTAAAATTCCCATATCGGGACCGCTCATTTCAATTTTAAGAGTTTTATTTGCATATGTTGTTTTATATTCCACATCAGGAACAATTTTTTCAACCATATTTGAAAGTGCCTTCACAGCAAGCTTTTCAAGGTCGGGGTTTTCAGTAACGCGAACAATCGCATCTTTTCCGCCAAGACCAAGAAATCCTTTGCTTCCTTCTTCAAGCACTTCTATTTCACAGTCTTCTTCGTCAAGTCCAAGTTCTAAAAGCGCAAGTCGAATTGCTTCTTCTTTACTTTTTGCGCTTTTTTCTATAGTTCTTAGGTTCTTCATTTTCAAGTAGCATCCTTTCCTTCATTTTAGGAACGTAGTATCTGTTAATTGCAAACTGCTGAATTATCTGCAGGATATTTCCGGCAATCCAGTAAATGCTTATGCCCGCCGGCATGATAAATGTAAACCAAAGTGTTAACAGCGGCATAAACTTAGTCATAGAATTAGCAGTCTGGTTCGGGTCGGTTTCACCCGGTTTCGGAGGACGTTTATTAGCCTCCGCTTGTTTTTCTTCTTCGGTTTTTGTAATACCAATGTTCATAAACTTACTTGAAAGATAAGTTGTAAGAGCGGCAAGGATAGGGATAATCCATATCCAGTCAATGCCGAACATTGGTGCATTCAGATTAAAAGTAGGTGTAAGTCCAAGGTCAAGACCAAGGAAATTGAAGTTTGTATAACCGTACTGACCAACAAGGTTTCTGGAAATTTCAATTTCAGGATATGCAACCTTACCTGAAATAAACTGTGCGGAAAGTGCATTTATTGTATCCTGTGACATATACCAGATATAGGTAAGCGGTTTTCTTATAACGTCATAAAGAGCAATAAGAAGCGGGAACTGTATGAGAAGCGGCAGACACCCTGAAAACGGGCTGACACCATATTTTTTATACAGTTTCATAGTTTCTTCGCCAAGTTTTTCCTTGTTTTCGCCGTACTGCTTCTGCAGCGCGTCCATTTTAGGTTTGAGCAGGTTAATCTGCGCCATTGATTTTTGCTGTTTAATATACAGCGGAAGCAGAATAATCCTTGTGATAAGTGTGAAAATTAAAAGTGATACGCCGTAGTTCTGGATGAACTTGTAAATAAAACTCATTATCCAGCCGAGTGGTACACTTATAAATGAAAAAATTCCCATAAAACTTCACCTTTCGTAAATCAGGGCAGTGGGTCGTACCCGCTTTTGCCCCATGGATTGCACCGAAGAATTCTTAAAACACTTAAACGAAGTGCTTTAAAAAAACGGTATT
>JAZRHB010000042.1:0-2516 GCA_045644605.1 Clostridia bacterium | reverse complement strand
TGATTGTTATGTTTAAAAACCATTGCAATAACAAGTAATATATGGTATAATAAAAACACATTATCACAGAATATAAATAAACTGTGATAAACAGAAACAGACCTAAAAACCACTGTTTTTATGCCCTTATTCTTCAAATGGTGGGCACAAAGAAAAGGTGGGCAGTTGGTGGGCAAAATGATAGAAAAATCACAGAAACCCAGTAAAATCAAGGGTTCTGTGAGTAAGTCCCATTGTGAAGCTCGTCATGGTAAAGGACTTGAAGGTTTATTAAAGAGATATTTTGGATAAAATAAAAGAGATTATAATTTTCAGGAGGAATGAAAAATGGCAAAATTTGTATGTCCTTGCGGATATGTTTATGACCCTGCAGTAGGTGACCCGGATAACGGCGTTGCTCCCGGCACAGCTTGGGAAGATGTTCCAGAAGACTGGGTTTGTCCGGTTTGCGGTCTTGACAAAAGCGCATTTGAAGAAGAATAAACAAAAAAGCTGCTCCAAAACGGAGCAGCTTTTTATTTCCTTGCATCTTGACGAAAAGCAGAAAAAATGATATGATAAAAGAGATAGAGAATGAAAGGGGATACAAAAATGAAAAACATAATTAGAAAAACTTTTTGTTTAATACTTGCATTATGTCTGGCACTTGCGTTTGCAGGATGCGGAAACAATGAACAGGACGCACAGGAGGCAAAAGCAGCGGTAACCGGATTTATGGATGCAGTTGTAAATCTTGATATGCAGGAAGCAGCAAAATATGTTGATAATCCAGAGGTAATTAATAATTTAGGGCTGAATGATATTTCCGGACAGGCAATTGACATGGCAATTCAGCAGAATCCGGTAATTGCACAGTATAAAGATAAGTTTATACCCATTGTAGAAAAATCAATTGAAAAAGCAAAACAAGTCTCTTCATATGAAATCCTTGCCGAAGAAACAGTTTCATCCAGCTTTGTGTATACAGTTAATCTTACCACACCGGATGATGCAACTGCGACAGAAGAACAATTGAGAAAATCAATGGAAGAATATACTACCGAAGAAGGAATAATGAAGCTTATGAACGAGCTTCTTGCAAGCGGTAAAATTACAATGTCCTCTTCACAGGAGGAAATTACAAACGCCACAATTGATGCTCTTATAGCTAAAATGATTGATGCAATGGATAAAATAACATTTGAAACAGAAACAGAAGAAATTAAGGTTTCAGTTTCAAAAACAGGCGATAAATGGCTTGTTAATGCAGCTGAATAAAATTGATAAAAGGCGCCGTCAGGCGCCTTTTTTTGTATATATTTTTACTGTTATTCCGTCGCTTTCGGCAATTATATCACCGCATTCGTCCGTGCGGTAAATTTCCGTTCCCGCATCTTTAAGACGACCTAAGGGTTCTTCGTGCGGATGGCCGTATGAATTATCCTTACCAACGGAAATAATTGCATATTCTGGCATAACTTCTCGTAGGAAACGATATGAAGAAGAGGTTTCTGAACCGTGATGCCCCACTTTAAGTACGGTTGCGGAAAGGTCATACCCTTCGTCAATAATATCATTTTCCTCATCGCGCTCGGCATCGCCGGTAAACAAAAACGATGTTTGCCCATATGTAATTTTAAGTACAATGGACGTATTATTAAGGTCGTCATCATCTTCGTATATTGGACCTAAAATCTGAACGAGGCTGCTGCCGAGATAGAATTTATCGCCATCAATCGGATGTTTTATGTCAAGCCCCTGCTCGCTTACTTTTTTCTTGAAATTATGGTAAGCCTTGCTGTCCGATTCGCTTTCGGGCGCAAGAACGGTGCCTGCTTTGGCATAGGAAAGCGCACCCGATAATCCGCCAACGTGGTCTTCGTGTGCGTGGGTACAAACAACAAAATCAAGATATTTAATATCCATTTTTTTAAGATAAGACACCATAAGACTGCTGTCGGCAACGTTGCCTCCGTCAATCAACATAGCTTTATCATCACAAAGAACAAGTGCGGAATCTGCTTGTCCAACGTCAATATAATGTACGGCAAAGCTTGACCCCTCGGGAACGGAGATTTCATTCTGTAAGATTACAAAATTGCAGGCACAAAGGCTTAGTATCAGAACAAATATCAAAATAAAAGAATATAGTTTTTTCATTTTTATCTCCTATATTACACAATCTGTTGGAGCAGTTTTAAATATTCACTATGGGTTTATTCTTTTTCGGCAACCGCATCTTCTGAAAACGGGCAGTCCTGCAAATCAAGCATTTTTGTCGTAAGAATTTTCGAAAAGTTTGCCACAACAGCGGTGAGGAGTACAAAACTGTTGACATTCTGGTCAATATCGCCGGTTTCGTCAAAAATAGACTTTGTCTGCTGCTCAACAAGGTCGACAAAAAGTTGCATAGAACTCGTATATTTGCTTATAAACTCATTATATGCATCTTTAACTTCATCTTCTTTTAAAACAGCGGGGATAATGCGCTGAATATCCGATATCGAAAGGCTCTGCTTGAGCGAGCAAATCATTAT
>JAZRHB010000041.1:0-6124 GCA_045644605.1 Clostridia bacterium | reverse complement strand
TGATGCCCTCCGGGGAGACATAATTCAGGCGGTTAAGTTTAATGATAAAGACCTTCTTGTAGCCTTTTGTCAGGGTATACAGAAAGGTGCACCCATTGATGCATATATCACCCCTGAACCATGGGCTATGCCAGGTTATGAGGATGAGGTTATTATGGCGGCAGGTGCATTCACACAAGGCTCCACAACAGAGCTTTCGGCAGATGCCCCCATAAAACCGCCTTATGTAGGATATATGCAGGGCAGTCTTGATTTTGAATGCGGCAGAGTGGGTATAATGGTAGCGGCGGATAACGTACTTAAAACTATGGAGAATAAATAATGCTTCTTAACGTAAACGACTTGTCAAAATTTTTTGGTGCAGACCCTCTTTTTGAGGGGGTCAGTTTTAGTGTTGAAGACCGTGATAAAATAGGATTTATTGGTTCAAACGGTGCAGGGAAAAGCACACTTTTTAAAATAATACTCGGTCAGGCGCAGTATGACGGCGGCACTATAACCTTTGGCAAAGACCTTAAAATAGGTTATATGGAGCAGTTTCTTGTAAAGGATGAAACAGCCTCTGTTTTTGACGAAACCTTAAAAATATTTGACGAGCTTATTAACATAGAAAACGAAATAAACGATATAAATTTTGAAATCGAAATGGGAACTGGCGACATACTTGCACTTACTGACCGTCAGCACGTTTTAAACGAAAAGTATAACAGAATGGGCGGATTTGTGTATAAAAACAAAACCCGTAGTACACTTATCGGACTTGGCTTTTCTGAAGATGATTTGAATAAGAAAATAAATGTTTTAAGCGGCGGGGAAGCAACACGTGTTCAGCTTGCAAAACTGCTTTTATCCGACTCGAATCTTCTTATGCTTGATGAGCCTACAAACCATCTTGACATAGACTCGGCAAAATGGCTTGAAGACTTTCTTTCTTCATATAACGGTGCGGCAATCATCATTTCCCATGACAGATATTTTCTTGATAAGGTTACGAATAAAACAATGGAGCTTGAAAATAAGGTCCTTACTATTTATAAAGGTAACTATTCAAATTTCAAAATCCTTAAAGAAGAATATATCAAAACCCTTGAAAATAAATACGAAAACACCAAACGTGAAATTGAACGTATTGAAGGAATAATTGAACAGCAGCGCCGCTGGAACAGAGAACGAAATATAAAAACGGCGGAGCATAAGCAAAAATCAATAGACAGACTTAAAAAGGACCTTGTTGTCCCACCTGAAGAGGAAGAGCATATTTCATTTGAATTTGCCACAAACAAATCAGGAGGCAACGATGTTGCTATCCTTGAAAATATAAGTGTAGGTTTTGACGGAAACACACTTCTTAAAAATATCAATATGCACATCCGCAGGGGAGAAAGAATATTTTTAATCGGTTCTAACGGATGCGGAAAAACAACGCTTTTCAAAACAGTTCTCGGCATTAATGAACAGATTGCGGGGACAGTAAAACTCGGCGCAAATATTGAGCCGGGATATTATGACCAGACGCAGGACGACCTTGATAAGCGTAAAACAGTTATTGACGAGGTATGGGATAAATATCCTAAAATGACTCAAACGGAAATCAGAAACGCCCTTGCAGTATTTATGTTCAAAGGCGAGGACGTTTTTAAGTATATTGATGACTTAAGCGGCGGCGAGAAAGCAAGGGTATCGCTTCTTAAACTTATGCTTTCGGGAAGCAACTTCCTTATGCTTGACGAACCGACAAACCACCTTGATATTGCATCAAAAGAAGCGCTTGAAAATGCGTTTGAGAACTATAGCGGTACAATGTTTATAATCTCTCACGACAGGTATTTTATAAACCGTCTTGCAGATAAAATATATAAGCTTACACCAAACGGAATTGAAATTTATGCAGGAAACTATGATTATTATGAATCCTGCATTAAAGAGGAAAAAGTTCCTGAAACCAAAACCGTAAAGGTCAATGATTATAAGCTTAAAAAAGAATATGAAGCACGTCTTCGTAAGCTTCGCAATGATATTGCAAAATGCGAAACGGCAACGGAAGAACTTGAAAAAGAACACGCCGTATTGGAAGAAAAGCTTCTTGACCCTGAAATATCGGGTGATTATACGAAAATTCTTGAAATCTCAAAAGAAATTGAAGAAAATAAAACAAAACTTGATGAGCTTTTTGAAAAATGGGAAAAGCTCAATAATGAATTGGAACGGGAAGAAAATGCAAACATCTAAAACAGCCGTTGCACTCGGTTTTTTTGACGGGGTGCATATAGGGCATATGTCACTTATTAACAAAATAAAAGAGCTTGAAGCAGATGGACTGAAATCCTGTGTTTATACTTTTGATAAACACCCGTCCAAAATCTTCGGCACCCGCATGCCGCTTATCTTAAGCTTTGAAGATAAAATAAAAGAGCTTAAGGAAACAGGCGTAAACGCAGTTTATGTGCAGGAAACGGATAAGGAGTTTCTTTCGCTTTCACCGGAAGAATTTGTACAGAAAGTGCTGATTGAAAAGCTGTCTGCCGCACATGTTGTTGCGGGCGAAAACTTTACTTTCGGCAAAAACAAATCAGGAAATGCAGAAATGCTAAAAAAGCTGTGCGCCGAAAACGATATTGAATGTACAATTATGCCGTACAAAACAATTGGTGAAACGGTTGTCAGCAGTACGGAGATAAGAAAAATGATTACGGAGGGCGATATCCGGAGTGCAAACGAATATCTCGGCAGACGATACGGATATTCGGGAGTTGTAAAGCCGGGCACACAAATTGGTGTAAAGCTTGGATATCCTACGGCTAACATCACTCCCGATGAAAACATTATCTTGACGCCAAACGGCGTTTATGCAAGTCTGGCAGTAATTGACGGCAAAACCTATAAAGCAATTACAAACATCGGTATTGCACCAACATTTGATAAAACAAAAATGCTTATCGAAACCAACATACTTGATTTTGACGGCGATATTTATAATAAAGAAATAAGGATATTCCTTGTTGATATGATAAGACAGGAACAGAAATTTGCATCTTCGGACGAGCTTTCTTTACAGATAGCGAAAGATATTGAAAAAAGGAGAAATCTTGATGAATAGTGTTGTTACAGATATTAATCTTGCGGGGGGTGGCAAACAGAAAATAAAATGGGTAGAGGACAATATGCCCATTCTTAAAAGCATTGAAAATGATTTTGTGAAAAACAAACCTCTTGCAGGAATAAAAATGCTTGTAAGCGTTCATATTGAAGCAAAAACCGCACGTCTTGTAAAGCTTCTTCGTGATGGCGGCGCAACAGTTGCTGCTTGCGGATGCAACCCGCTTTCAACCCAGGATGATGTTGCGGCGGCACTTTCCTGCGAAGACAATATTTTTGTTTTTGCAAAACACGGCATTGGCGAAGAAGAATATTATGACCTTATAGATAAAGCACTTGAAATAAAACCGCAGCTTATTATTGACGACGGCGGCGATATTGTTTCAAGAGTACATTCTCATCATCCGGAGCTTATTCCAAATATAATGGGCGGATGCGAGGAAACAACAACGGGTGTAATACGTCTTAAATCAATGGAAAAAGCGGGTGCACTCAAATTCCCGATGGTTTCGGTTAATGATGCATACTGCAAATATCTGTTTGACAACAGATACGGCACAGGCCAGTCTGTTTGGAACGGAATCAACCGAACAACCAACCTTATCGTAAGCAGTAAAACAGTGGTAGTTGCAGGCTATGGCTGGTGCGGAAAAGGTGTTTCAATGCGTGCAAAGGGGCTTGGTGGTAACGTAATTATATGTGAAGTTGACCCCATAAAAGCCCTTGAAGCTGTAATGGACGGATTTAAAGTTATGCCTATGGATGAGGCATCAAAACTCGGCGATATTTTCGTAACTGTAACAGGATGCGACAAGGTTATTACAAAACAGCATTTTATCAATATGAAAGACGGCGCAGTGCTTTCAAATGCGGGGCATTTTGATGTTGAAGTATACCTGCCTGACCTTGAAGAATTGGCAGATAATAAATACGAAGCAAGAGAAAATATAACAGCATATGAAATCGGCGATAAAAAACTGTATCTTCTTGCGGAAGGCAGACTTGTAAACCTTGCAGCAGGTGACGGACATCCGGCGGAAATAATGGATATGAGTTTTGGAATTCAGGCACTTTCAGCAAAATATATGCTTGAAAATCATTCATCTCTCAAACCTGGTGTGTATAACGTGCCGGATGAAATTGATAAATATGTTGCAGAAACAAAACTTAACTCTCTCGGCATAGAAATAGATACCCTGACTGAAGAACAGGAAAAATATTTGAATAGCTGGGCGTAAATATGATAAGAACAGATGATTTGCAAAACGGATATAAAATAATGCAGGACGAAGATGGGTTTTGTTTCGGTACGGATGCGGTTCTTCTTTCGGATTTTGCCACCATTAAAAAAGGCGAAATCGTAATGGATATCTGCTGCGGTAACGGCATAATACCCATACTTCTTAATGCAAAATATTCACCCGCGCACATAACCGGAATTGAAATTCAAAAAGCCGTTGCTGAGCTTGCAAAAAAGAATATGGAACTTAATGCATTTGAAAATGTAAATATCATTTGTGATGACCTTAAAAATGCCCATAATCATATAGAAAAACCCGTTGACGTTATAACCTGTAACCCACCATATACTGCGGCGGGAAGCGGTATGAAAAATACTGCGGACACCAAAATAATTGCACGACACGAGGTTATGTGTAATCTTGATGATATTATGGAATGTGTGGGCAGAAACCTAAAATTCGGCGGCAGATTTTATATGGTGCACAAACCTGAAAGAACAGGCGAAATAATTGCAAAAGCGGCAGAGAAAAAAATGGCTCTTAAGTTTTTACAGTATACATATTCCGGAACTGAAAGGGAAGCAAGTCTTGCGCTTTTCGGATTTATGAAAGGTGCAGGAGTCGGGGCAAAGATACTGCCGCCGATTTTTGATGAAAGGACAATTTTATGAACGGAAAACTTTACCTTTGTTCAACACCAATAGGCAATTTAGAAGATATAACATACCGTGTGGTGCGTACACTTTCCGAAGTTGATATAATTGCGGCGGAAGATACCCGTCACAGCCTTAAACTGCTTAATCATTTTGATATAAAAAAACCTATGGTAAGCTATTACGAGCATAACAAAATTCAGCGCGGTAACGAAATTATTGCAATGCTTAAAGAAGGCAAAAATGTAGCGCTTATCAGCGATGCGGGAATGCCTGCAATTTCCGATCCAGGCGAAGAGCTTGTTGTGCAGTGTATAGAAGAGGGTATTGATGTTGTGCCTCTGCCGGGTCCGAATGCGGCGCTTACCGCACTTATAGCATCAGGAATGCCGACGGGCAGATTTGCTTTTCACGGATTTTTAACAACCAACAAATCCGCAAGAAAACAGCATCTTATGGAAATTGCGGAAATGGAAGAAACAGTAATTCTGTACGAAGCTCCGCATAAACTCCGTTCTACACTTAAGGATATGCTTGATACGCTCGGCAATCGCAGAATTGCCCTTTGCAGAGAGCTTACAAAAACTTTTGAAGAATTTTTGCGTACGGATATTGAAGGCGCAATAGCACTATATGAAGAAAAGCCGCCGAAAGGCGAGTATGTCATCATAATCGAGGGCAAACAGAAACAGGCGGGGGATGAATTTAAAGATTTCTCCGTGGAAGAGCTTTATGAAATGTATATCAGTCAGGGTATGAATGATAAAGATGCTCTTAAAGCAGTTGCAAAGGATAAAGGCATTTCAAAAAGAGATGTGTATGCAAAGGTGAAAGTATGAGAAGAATATATGAGCTTGACGCTCTTCGCGGACTTGGGATTCTCCTTGTGGTATTTTTTCATACCGCATGGGATATCTGCTCCGAATATAATCTTGAAATAATCAACGCGCCGCTCATAACGGCGCTTGTTTATCTGTTTGCGGGGATGCTTATTTTTATTTCAGGCGCAAGCAGTTATCTCGGTAAAAACACGCTTAAACGCAGCGCAGTTGTGCTTCTTTGTGCACTCGGCGTAACGGCGGTAACATATGTGCTTTTCCCGAAAAACTATATAGGTTTTGGAATACTGCACCT
>JAZRHB010000040.1:0-10277 GCA_045644605.1 Clostridia bacterium | reverse complement strand
ATGCGCCACACAGGAAAAGGGAAAAGAGGCAATCTGCCTCTTTTCCCTTTTTGCAAAAAAATAAAGCCGTCATTAAGACGGCTCTGAGTTTTTAAGTAAAATTACTGCGCTGCAGGTGTTTCTGCGGGAGCTTCTACTGCAAGTGTTTCTTCTGCAGGTGCTGTTACAGCAGGTTCTTCTGTAACAGGTGCTTCTGTTTTTGTTCCTACTGCGTAGCTGTATGCAAGGAAAAGTGATGTGCAGAGGAATCCGATTGCACAAATTTTTGTGAATTTAGAGAACGCTGCATCAAGTGTTTTTCCTTTGTTTTTACCAAAGAAAGATTCACCTGCGCCGGCTACTGCACCGGAAAGTCCTGCCTGTTTACCTGACTGCAGAAGAATTAATGCTATAATCAGGATAGATAAAATTATATGAACTATTCCCACGATTATTCTTGCTATTTCCATGAAAAATACCTCCGTATATTAAGTAATACTTAAATGCTTAGATTGATATTATATCACAAAATTATACAATTATCAAGAGCTAATTTAAAATTTATTTATTTTTTTTGTAATAGTTTATAAGGCATCCTGCAAGGATGATGCTTCTTTCGTCATCGGTAAGGTCACCAAGAGAAAGTGTTATTTCGCCTTTGCCAAGGATATAGCCCTTTATTTCGGCATCCTTATTTTCTACTGCTGCTTTAATTCCCGGAACAAACACATAGTCGCCGTTTTCAAAATCCGCTGCTTTCTTTTGTGTAATAAACGGAAGCATACCCCAGTTTATAAGGTTACTTCTGTAACGTTTTGTTGCATATTCGTTTGCAATATTTGCAAATCCGCCAAGCACCTTCTGGCAGGATGCCGCCTGCTCTCTTGCAGAACCGTCGCCCGGTTTTACCGCGAAAATCGTGCTTCCGATTGATGTATTGTTAATATCTGCAGACGGAAGAATTTCACGCACCTTTGCCATAATTTCGGCTTCTTTTCCGGAAAGTCTTGCTTTCTCATCTGCCTGTACGGCTTTTGCTTTTCCTACATATTCAGGGTCTTTTCTTGAAAGAGTGAATTCTGCAAGTTTAAGCGGATTTGAACGATAGGATGATGTTTCGCCCGACGGAATAAGCTCGTCCGTTGTGGTTACGGGGTCATCAATTACGCTTACCACTTTAAGAAGCACGTTGTCTGTAAGCTCGCCCATTTCCGGCCAGTCCGCAATATTCGGACCAAATTTAAGCTGGGCAGATGCGTCTGCACTTCCAAATCCCTGATAAAGTCTGTTTTTATAAACTGTATCATCAAAGTTATATTCGTAATCGATATATTTAACGTCAAGGTCTGTTGCCGCAGTAAGCTTTCCGCCGCGCGCCGCTGTTGCCGCAATTGAACGTGCGTCCATAAGAGCAACGGAGGAAATCTGTCCCTGAGCGGGTTTTGAGCCCTCTCTGTTCGGGAAGTTACGTGTTGAATGTCTTATGCTGAGTGCATTATTTGCAGGAACATCGCCTGCGCCGAAGCACGGACCGCAGAACGCTGTGCGGAGTGTAACACCTGCCGCCATAAGTTTTGTAACTGCGCCGTTTTTAACAAGCTCCATATAAACCGGCTGGCTGGACGGATATGCGCTAAGTGCAAATTCGTCGTTACCGATTGATGTGCCTGAAAGAATGTCTGCAGCAGCGCAAAGGTTTTCAAAGCTGCCACCTGCGCAACCTGCAATTACGCCCTGGTCAACATAAAGCTGACCGCCCTTGAGTTTATTTGTAAGGTTGAAATTAACATCTGCGCCAAGCTGTGAAACTGCCGCTTTTTCAACCTCGCGTAAGATATCTGCCGCATTGGCATTAACCTCATCAATTGTAAATGCGTTGCTCGGATGGAACGGCATTGCAATCATCGGTTTTACTTTTGCAAGGTCAACAACAACTGCGCCGTCATATTTTGCAACGTCGGAAGGGTTAAGCTCTTTATAAGCATCTGCGCGTTTATGCTTTTCAAAATAGGTTTTTGTTTTATCGTCGGTTGTCCAGATTGAAGAAAGACATGTTGTTTCGGTTGTCATTACGTCAATACCGATACGATAGTCCATACTTAAGTTTTTAACGCCCGGACCCACAAATTCCATAACTTTATTTTTAACAAATCCGTTTTTGAATACCGCACCGATTATTGCAATTGCAACGTCCTGCGGACCTACGCCCGGTGCCGGCTCGTTTTCAAGATATATAGCAATAACGCCCGGATAATCTATGTCATATGTTTTTGAAAGAAGCTGTTTAACAAGCTCGGGACCGCCCTCGCCTATTGCCATTGTTCCGAGTGCACCATATCTTGTATGGCTGTCAGAACCGAGAATCATTTTTCCGCAGGCAGCATACTCTTCACGCATAAACTGATGAATTACCGCCTGATGTGCCGGAACATAAATTCCACCGTATTTTTTTGCAGCGGAAAGACCGAACATATGGTCATCCTCGTTGATTGTACCGCCAACTGCACAAAGGCTGTTGTGGCAGTTTGTAAGCACATACGGGATAGGGAATTTTTCAAGTCCGCTTGCACGTGCTGTCTGGATAATTCCAACATATGTAATATCGTGTGATGCCATTGCATCAAACTTGATTTTAAGCTTATCGTTATTTCCCGATGTGTTATGACCGCTTAAAATGCCGTATGCCATTGTACCTTTCTCGGCATTTTCAGCTAACGCACCTTTTGCCTGTAATTCTTCAGCTTTGGCAAGCTCGCATCCGCCAAGAAGAAATACACTTTCATCTATAAGTTTTATCAAGGTTTATCCCCCCACTATTGTTTTAACCTAATAATTATACCAATTTGCCGCCTTTTTGTCAATATATTATCTCTTCTATCACACGCACCGCATGGGCAATTTTCTCATCGCACGATTCGGGGTGATTTGCTAAAATTTCTCGGCAGATTACGGAATCATATTTTTCTTTAAAAAGGCTACCACTCGGGTAGCCCTTTAGTTTATTCAAAAATATTTTTTGGTGCATATCCCGTTTTAATTAAACCTTCTTTGAACGCTTCGGCACATTCGTCGGTTTCGTCAAGCAGGTACGGACGTGCAATTATGCCGTCCGACATCGGATAGCGGAAATCGTAGTCCACACTGCCGAACCATACCGCAATTTTTATGTTGTCGTATTTATGGATTACATCAAACATATTGCGAATCCACTGCGGTTTGTCGCCGCCGACGGAGCTTGATGAAAATTCGGTTATAATCCACGGAAACTGGCTGAAATATTCGCCGCAGTTTGCGGTAACTCCGTCGTAAATTGTTTCAAATTCACGCCACTCTTCTCCGAAAACATCTGCATAATATGTACCTGTATTATATCCTGTAACACCGAAAATCTGAACATATTCGTTGCCCGGATAGTAGTTCACATAGTGGTTATATTCGTTCGGCGGACAGTTTCTGTCGTTAGGATTGAAAATCCAGATAGTGTTGTTAACGCCCTCTTCTTTGAATATATCATAAATATGGCGCCATACCTGTTTATAAAGCTCGGGTTCGTTGAGTGTGCATGCACCGCCGTAGCTTACCCAGTCGGAATTCATTTCGTTATTTAAGCGAAGCATAACCGGATGTCCGAATTCCTTAAACTGCGATGCCATTTTTCTTATATCGTCATCCTTCTGCCCGTCGAGCACCGCAAAAAACGGAGTATATCCGTTAAGGTCAAGGTTCATAACAGTTGCAATCTGTATTGTAAATTCCACAAGTTTCCCCTGGTCATACGCATCACGAAGTCCGTCTACGGGAACATCCTCGCCAAAATATATATATTCCATTGCAACCGAGAATTTATTGTCAATTTTTTCTTCTACCGCTTCAATTTTTGCAAGATTTCGGCTGCGAACCGCCTGCGGACGATAAAGTCCCCATAAGAGATTGTCGCCGTTTACAATATTGTTATATACGGTTTTGGTTTCTTCACTCCAATATTCCGGAACGATGGGTTTAAATTCATCATAAAAACCGGCTTTCCCCGTCATTGCAACCGCTTCGTTAAAGGAGGCAACCGTAGAATCTACCACACTCACAAAATCTTCGGAATATTCTTTTGTATTAAAAGTCATTCTGAAATATATCTGTGTTGGAGTGTACAGATAGCAGTGTGCATAGGTGTTATATTCATAAATTCCGTTTTCGGGAACATTTCTTGTAAATATAATGGATTCAACATTATAATCGCCCACCTGCTTTAGTTCGTCGCGGTGGATTGTAAGGTTGTTTTCTTCAATAAAACGGGGGTCCATCATATAGCGGTTTTCGTATTCCGCAAGGTATCCGACAACGTCTTCATAAGGTGAATATTCTTTTGTGATTGCAAAAGTAATATCCTTTTCGGGAATTTTCCCTTTTGTCTGAATTTTTGCGTGGCTTACATCAAATTCGGCTTTGCCGGGGAATGTAACATTATATGCCATAGGATAGTTTGTGTAGGATGTTTTCCCATCGGCAAACGAAACCTTATGCACATCTGCTGAAAAATCGGGAAGCTCTCCCTCGTATTTCTGATTGTTTACTATATAATATTCTTCGGCATTTATGCGCCCTTCAAAATACATAACACCTCCCGTTACAACAAGTGCTACGGCAACGGCTATGTAAATTATAGGATTTTTAAATACTTTTTTCATTTCTGCACCTCATTATTAATATAAAACCCGAATGGTTTTTGTTACTTTACCCTTGCGGATTGATTCAATAGTCATATGCGAAAACTTCCCTTTTTTCACAATAATCTGACATTCTTCAGGAGTTGTGGTTTCTGTATGGACCGGTTCGTTCTCATAAGAATATCCGGTAAACCTGATTTCTTCAACGGTTTTTGGCACATATATTCCAAGACCTACAACATCTTCTTCCGACAAAATCCGATGTTCTCCGGTTTCTTCATTATAAGCTATATCATAAACATCCGTTTCAGCAAGATGCATATATCCTGCATTGCCTCTTATTCCAAAAAACACCAGCGCTACCGCAACAAGCATCGCCACCGTTTTGAATATAACATTATCAGTAATCTTTTTCAAAGAGATTATTTGCAGTTTATCAAGCGCCCACTGAACTTTTCCCCAGAATGTTTTGTTGTATTCGGCATCCAGAACGTCCTGTGGTACTTTTTCCCCGCAATAAATGCAATACATTGTGCCATAAGAGATTTCTTTATTACAATTTTTACAATTCATAATTTCCTCCTAAAGCAAAATGTCTTCGGCAATGTACCACTTGCCCGAAAGCTTTACATATACCATCTGATAGTAGCGCGACACGTCACACTCATCAATTTTATTGGTATCAACAGGTGTCAAATCAAAATTAAGACCGCCCGAAAATACTCCTTCACAAACTTCATATCCATTATCACGAAGAGTTATTGCAAGTTGAGAAGTAAGCTCTTCATTTACCAGGAATTTTCGCGGAGCGCGGGTACCCGTACCAAAAATTTTTCTGCCCTCCGCTGCCGGCGCAATGCCGTTTTTCTCCATATCGTGTATGCCGTTATAGGAAAATCCCGGTACACTTTGTGCAAAAAGCAAGTGAATGTCTGTTCCGGTGTCTTTTCCGTGGTTGACCAGCAAAAAGTCCGCCTGTTTCTGATAAGTCATACTGATTGCCCAGAGTTCTTCTTTATCCGCATATTCAATTACGGTTTCAACCGGTCCTGATTGGGACACAGCGGCCTGAAGTTCCCCCTCATCCGGTATATAATATTCGCCGTTTGGAACTGCAAAAGCCACCCCCGCAGTAACAAGAAGAATTGTCATTATAATGCCGTATATGTGAGACAACAGATATTTTTTTACAAGCTTTATTGACCTGTCTTCTATTTCTCCCTTTATCTTGTCCTGTACTTGTTCTTTCATAAACCTGAAAATTGCCCAATGCTTTAACCGAATTTCCTTTTCGCACTCACAGCATATCACAGCAGATGCTTTATTTGCCGCACCACAGCTGGAGCAATAGATAATTTCTTCTTGCATAATCCGAAACTCCCTTTCGATTAAATCTGTTCAAATGTTACTTAAACTCATTATAGCACAAATTTCCTTTTATTTCAATATAAAAAAAGACGAGCGATTTACTCTGAACAGAACCATTAAAAACGGACAATAGAAGAAAAGAGAATATAGAAACATAAAAGAATATGAAAGGGAATTTTTTCTTTGCGAGAGCAAGGAAAAACGAATCGAAAAATATGTGAAAAATCTGGATTAAAGCAAAAACAACTTGAAAATTTCATCAATTGTCTCAACCGAAATCGGATTTATAACTTTTTATAAAATAATCAACCAATCTTATTATAGACGATTTACACAACAAAAGAGCTAACTGACATCAAAATCAGTTAGCTCTAAATTTTTAGTATTTAATGTTGCCAAATCGTTGCCATTTTTATTTGAAAATGCCAGAAAACGGCTTGGTTATGCGGCTTTCGCTCCGCAATTTACTATTCCCACTCGATAGTTCCTATCGGTTTCGGTGTGAGGTCGAGGAGGACGCGGTTGATACCGGGAACCTCCGCGGTGATACGTGCTGTGATTTTATGAAGCACGCTGTACGGAATTTCTTCTATTGTAGCTGTCATGGCATCGGTTGTATTTACCGCACGGATAATTGCCGGCCAGCCTTCATATCTTTTATCGTCTTTTACGCCAACGCTTTTCATATCCGGAACGGCGATGAAATACTGCCAAACCTTATCCGCAAGTCCGCAGATGTCAAATTCTTCACGAAGGATTGCATCTGCTTCACGAAGAGCGGTGAGTCTGTCACGTGTGATTGCACCAAGACATCTTACGCCAAGACCCGGGCCGGGGAACGGCTGGCGGTCTACCATATGTGCCGGAAGACCAAGAGCTTTACCTACTACACGTACTTCGTCTTTATACAAAAGTTTAATTGGTTCAACAAGTTCCATTTTCATATCTTCCGGAAGTCCGCCAACGTTGTGGTGAGCCTTAACTCCGTCGGATTCAAGAATATCGGGATAAATTGTTCCCTGAGCAAGAAAATCAACGTCTGTAAGCTTGCTTGCTTCTTCATCAAACACTACGATGAATTCGCCGCCTATTATTTTACGTTTTTCTTCGGGGGCAGATACGCCTTCGAGTTTGCTGAGGAAACGGTCTGTTGCATCTATATAAATAAGGTTAGCATCAAGCTGGCCCTTGAATACTTCAACAACATCTTCGCTTTCGCCTTTACGCATAAGTCCGTGGTTTACGTGTACGCATACAAGCTGTTTGCCGATTGCTTTTATGAGAAGTGCGGCAACAACGGATGAGTCTACACCACCCGAACGTGCGAGAAGCACCTTTTTATCTCCAACCTGCGCGCGAACCTGTGCCACCTGTTCGGCGATAAAGCTGTCAGCAAGTTCTTTTGTTGTAATGCGTTCCATTGAGTCCGGTCTTTTGTTTGAATCCATAAATATATATCCCCCTTGCGCTATTTTTCAGTATTTTTTATATTATACCACACTTTTTCCCGAAATGGAAATAGAAATTTTTATATGTTTATACCTAATGTTTTGTAAAAAATGCCAAATTCATTCAAAAAATGCGGTTATATCCATAATTTTTTTATCGGGTAGCGAAACAAGCCATATCATACCCTGCAGTTTTTCCACCCTTATATATTTATGGCGGTCCTTTTTAGGAACTTCCATAAGTTTCGGAAAGTGTGCAATTGCACTGTCATCGGTAATTATTTCATACAGTTTATCTTTTTTTATTTCCGCAATTTGCGGATTTGCCCATTCGGGTAAGTGAAGACCTGGGTTTGAAATAAGAAAATCCTTTGCGAGTGCAAGGGTGACGTTTTTCCCTGCAAAATCATATAAAAATCCGTACAGTTTCACCTTGTGATGCGGCGACTTATTAAGTCCGTTTTCTTCAAAATACCGTGCCAGCGCATCAAAAAAGTCGTATGGCGTGGGGTATTTTTTAAGCAGAATTTCAAGTGTGTTTCCAAACGACTCCGCATTGTAATATTCAAGCACAAGCTCAATATTTTTAAGTCGGGCAAGCTCAGAAAAACTGATATCCGCTGTTGAAATTATTTCATACGGCGGTTTATCCTCGTGCACAAGGGCATATTCCCCCGCTTGTTTTTCTATTGGCGTACCGGGAAGCACCTTCAAAAACCCGAGCTGCAGCTCGTGCGGGTGCATACCGTATGCAAAATTGAACGAATTTTTAAAAGACCCTGCACTTTCGCCGGGCAGACCTGCAATAAGGTCAAGGTGAAGTGTTACCTTTGTTTCGTTTATAATCCTATCTATATTTTCCTTTAATTTTGCAAGATTACTGCGTCTGCCGCAGATTTCAAGCACCTTTTCGTTTGCACTCTGAAGTCCTGCTTCAAGGCGGATTTTCCCTTCGGGTGCGGTTTTCAGGATTTCGATAAACTCCCCGTCCATAATATCCGCCGCAATTTCCATATGAAACTCGGTTTCGCAAGGGAGGTTTATGATATATTTTAAAATTTCCTTGCTTCGTTTTAAATCGGAATTAAACGTGCGGTCAACAAATTTCACAAGCCGTACGCCGTTTCGGGCAAATTCGTCAAGGTCAGCAAAAACCTTATCAAGAGAGCGGTATTTTATACCGGTCTGTGCCGCCGACAGACAGTACGCACACGAAAACGGACATCCTCGTGAGGATTCGTAATAAAAAATTCTGCCTTTTTCTGATAAATCCTCCTGCGAATACGGAAACGGCATTTCGTCCATTTCAGGCGGGGTAGCAACGTATATTTTATCGCCGACTCCAACGGTCATAAATTTTTCAAAAAACTTTTCGCCCTCGCCCGAGCAGATTATATCCACAAACGGAAGTTTTATATATTTTAACGCATTATACTGCGCTTCGGGACCGCCGAGGATGATTTTTATTTCTTTTTTTGCTTTTTTGACAATTTCTGCCAGTTTCAGCACATATTCGATGTTCCAAATATAACATGAAAAGCCTACCGCATCAGGACGTGTGGAGAGTATATCCGCCGCCGCGCGCCATATTTCCTCGCCGCCCGAATATTCGCACAAGGTCACATCAAGTCCCTTTGAATTAAGGTAAGCTTTTATTTTCCTTATTGCAAGGTTTGTATGCACATATTTTGAATTTACACCAACAAGTGATACGTTCATTTGTTCCTCCGTAGATTTTCAAAAAATCCGTCTAAAAGTGCGGCACATTCGGGTTCCATTACGCCGCCGCAAAAGTTCGGTATATGCGGAAATTTAAAGTCATAGTACAGGTTAAAGACACTGCCGACTGCGCCTGCTTTTTCGTCGTATGCACCGAAAAACACCTTATCAAGACGTGCCTGTGCAATTGCGCCTGCACACATCGGGCAAGGTTCAAGAGTTACATACATTACCGCACCATCAAGTCTGGCAGAACCAATATTTTTACACGCATCTTCAATTGCAACGATTTCGGCGTGCGCTGTGGCAGATGCGTTTTTTTCGCGCATATTATATCCCCTGCCGATAATTTCGCCGCCACGCACAATAACCGCGCCGACGGGCACATCGCCCGAGGCAAGTGCTTTTTTTGCCTCATCAATGGCTTTTTGCATAAAATTTTCGTTGTTCATATACGCCTCATATTTCGTCAAGAGTAAGGTAATATGCCGGAATAAATGTTTCCATAAAATATTTTACTTCCGGTAAATCTATTTTTTTAATTATCGCTTCAGTTGCGGATTTTGCCTGCGAAAATTCTTTATTTCCTGCGGATTCTTCTTCAATACATTTTATATATGCCGAAATTTTGTCTGCCGCTTTTACAAGCTTTTTGATATATTCGTCTTCTTCGCCGGGGAAGAAAATATCTTCATACGCGCCGCGCATTTTTTCGGGAAGACGGTCAAGAAGGCGGCGGTTTGCTTCCGCTTCAATTTCCTTGTATGCAGAAATAATTCCGCTGTTGTTATATTTTACGGGGGTCGGCATATCGCCTGTTATAATCTCACTCATATCGTGGTATATTGCCATAAGTGCGGTTCTGCCGGCATCAACATTTCCGCCGAAAACGGTATTGTTTATAACCGCAAGGGCGTGGGCAATTATTGCCACATCAAGAGAATGTTCTTTAACATTTTCTTTTTCGGTATTACGCATAAGTCCCCATCTGTTTATATATTTCATTCGTGCCGCAAGAGCATAAAAATTGTATTCTTTCAAGTCAAACACCTCTTATTTTTGATTTTACACTTTTACGGTATTTATTGATGAAATGAGCATC
>JAZRHB010000039.1:0-8035 GCA_045644605.1 Clostridia bacterium | reverse complement strand
TGCAATGAAACATAATATATCCGGTGACAATGGCATAGAGGTTCCACCCGTTCCCATTCCGAACACGGAAGTTAAGCTCTATAGCGCCGATGATACTTGGTGGGAGACTGCCCGGGAAAGTAGGTCGTTGCCGGATTTTATTATATGGCGGTGTAGCTCAGCTGGCTAGAGCAAACGGTTCATACCCGTTAGGTCGATGGTTCAAATCCATCCGCCGCTACCACGGTTTTGGTGGCTGATGAATTTCAGCCACCGAAATACGTTTTAACATAAGTTTTTAAGTTTTATGGCCCGTTGGTCAAGCGGCCTAAGACTCCGCCCTCTCACGGCGGCAACAGGGGTTCGAATCCCCTACGGGTCACCACGTCAAAACAAGCTACATATCGCATGTTTTGCTGTTTCTCTGCTGTCGCAAAAAATCATGCTTTGCTAACAATTTTTTGTGAGTAGAGTGACCACATGATTATCGAAAGATAATCGGTAAAGAGAGTGATTTTACATCACAATCTTTACTGTTACAATAGATTATCTTAAATATATGGGCGCATAGCTCAGCTGGGAGAGCATCTGCCTTACAAGCAGAGGGTCACAGGTTCGAGCCCTGTTGTGCCCACCAAAAGAAAGGGAATGTATAAATACATTCCCTTTCTTTTGTTATATCAAGACAACTGGGCGAGAACCAGAAAAGGGAGCGAGAGAAACGAGCGACAAAGCAAGGCTCCGGTGAAGCCTTGCGTCTTTTCTCCAAGCGAAGCGCGATAAAGCCCTGTTGTGCCCACCACGTCGGAACAAGTTACGCTTGTTCCGATTTTTTATGCGAAAAAATCAATCATTCGCTTCACTGTTTCTCCTTTTTCGTAAAAAGGCACGTTCGGCTCATCTGTTCGGTTGTAAACGCTCTCGCAACGCTTCGCTGTCGCTATCACCTTTTTACGAGCTCGCATTCAACATAAATTGTATCTGAAGTTTTTTTATCTGAATTTTAATTTTGTTTTGAGAAGGGGGAGTATGACTGATTCTTAAGATATAACGTTTATTAGAAAATAAAAATTAATTCAAAAACTTATGGTTTGCATTTTTATGATGCTTGTGATATAATGCAATAGCAAGAAATTTTTGGGAGGCAAATGATAAGGGATACATTATGAAAGAAAATAAGGTGTTTTTAGCAACCCTTGCGGCGCTTATAGCGCAGATGATTTTCGGATTCAGCTTTATGTTTACGAAAATTGCGCTGAACTTTGCATCGCCGCTGACGGTTATTGCCGACAGGTACATAGTTGCATTTTTGGGACTTACTGTAGTAATGCTTATAACAAAAACAAAAATAAAACTAAATAAAAACATATGGAAGCTTGTACTTATGTCAATGTTTCAGCCGGTTTTATATTTTATATTTGAAACATACGGCATACAGATGACAACGAGTGCATTTTCTTCGATTATGATATCAATGATACCGGTGATGTGTATGATAGGCGGAATATTTATTCTGGGTGAAATTCCGTCGCCGTTGCAGTATGTATTTACGATATTGTCGGTTGGCGGCGTTGTCATTATGTCGCTTGCGGGAAATGCGGAAGGCAGCGTAAGCATTTTGGGAATAGTGCTTCTGCTTGGGGCGGTTATATCTTCCGTGGGCTACAACACTTTAAGTCGCAAAATTTCGGCAGAATTTACGGTGTTCGAGAGAACATATGCAATGACGTTTGTGGGACTTATTTCATTTTTGGGAATTGCGATGGTTGAAAATATAAAAAATCCGATAAGCGTTATAAATTCGTTTGCATCTTTTGAATATACGGCGGCAATTTTGTATCTCGGGATTGTGTCGTCGGTAGTAGCGTTTTTGCTGCTCAACTATGCAAATACGCATCTGCCGGTGGCAAAAACGACGGCATTTTCAAATATAACAACTGTAGTGTCGGTAATTGCAGGAGCGATTTTTCTTAATGAAAAAATCACTCCGCTTACAATAGTATCAACCTTTATGATAATTGCCGGTGTTATGGGAGTACAGCTTGCGGAGTTGAATAAAGCTAAAAATAAAGAAGAAATTAAGCATTGACTATTGACATTTTGCGCTTTTTATTATAAAATTGTATATATGTTATTTTTTAGGAGGACATTAAAATGAAAAAAGTGTTAGCTATCGTGCTTGCAGCAGTTATGTGTGTTTGCTTTGCTGCATGCGGCACAAACAACGCAGCAGACGGAAAAAACTTTGTAATTGCAACTGATAAAGGCTTCAGCCCGTTTGAATTCCAGGATGCAGACGGAAAGATTGTAGGTATCGATATGGATATTCTTGCAGCAATTGCTGAAGACCAGAACTTCACATATGACCTTCAGTATGTTGGTTGGGACGCTGCTATCGCAGCTTGTCAGGCAGGTCAGGCAGACGGTATGATTGCCGGTGCATCAATTACTGATAAAAGAAAAGAAAGCGGCTGGATTTTCTCTGACGGTTACTATGGAGCAACACAGGGTATGGCAGTTGCAAAAGGTTCTGCAATCAACGGCTTTGCTGATATGAACGGCAAAAAAGTAGCTGTTAAAAATGGTACAATGAGCAACCAGTACGCTGAAGAAATCAAAGACCAGTATGGTTTTGAAGTTGTAACGTTCTCAACATCTCCTGATATGTATCAGGCGGTTATGGGTGGTCAGGTTGATGCTTGTATGGATGATACACCGATTCTTAAATACAACATCAAAACAGGCGAACTTGCTATGAAATTCGTTGAAGGCACAGAAAATGAACCCGCTCAGTACGGTTTTGCTATATTTGATGCAAGCAAACAGGAACTTGTAGACCTTTTCAATGCAGGCCTTAAAAATATTCGCGAAAACGGAAAATACGATGAAATCATTGCTAAATATCTCGGTTAATAACATTTAACTGAAAAAGGGCATTGGGTTATCCGGTGCCCTTAATCTTTGTAAAGGAGGCTATCCCAATGGGTCAACTTATAGATACATACGGATCACTTTTGCTTACTGCTATGGGGCAAACACTTTTGCTCGCGCTATGGGGACTGCTTTTCGGATGTATACTGGGAATAGTTTTCGGCCTCGCAAGTGTTGTTGATAATAAAGTTTCCAGAATAATTTCAAAAATATATGTAAATGTAATCCGCGGAGTACCGATGATTGTTTTGGCATTTTTCGTATTTTACGGAGTGCCGTACGGCATTAAATCAATTTTTGGGGCAAGATTTGTGCTTACCTCTCTTCAGGCGGGGACGATTTGTCTTGCACTGAACTGTGGTGCATATATGTCGGAAATCATCCGTGCGGGAATTCAGGCAATTGACCCAGGACAAATGGAAGCCTCAAGAAGTCTTGGTCTTTCTTACTGGCGTTCAATGTTCCGTGTTGTTCTTCCACAGGCAATCAAAAATATGATTCCAAGTATTGTGAATCAGTTTATCATAACATTAAAAGATACGTCAATTCTGTCGGTTATCGGGTTTCCCGAACTTGTTAATAAAGCGCAGAACGTTATTGCCATTACATTTAAATCTTTTGAAATGTGGGCAATTGTTGCAGTAATGTATCTTGTTGTTATTCTTGCATTGCAGCAGGTGGCAAATGCACTCGAAAGGAGACTGGACCGTGGCCGCAAATAATAATGTGAAAATACATATTGAAAATTTAGAAAAACGCTTTGGCCACAACCACGTTCTGAAAGGCATTTCAACCGATATTTATGAAGGTGAAGTGGTTTGCGTTATCGGACCGTCCGGTTCAGGGAAATCTACTTTTCTAAGATGCATAAATAAGCTTGAGAAATCAACATCGGGTAAAATTGTTGTTGATGGAACTCTTATTAATGATAAAAAGGTTGATATAAATAAGGTGCGCGAAAATATTGGTATGGTGTTCCAGCACTTTAATCTTTTTGCCAATATGAACGTGTTAAGAAACCTTATGCTTGCTCCGGTGGACCTTAAAAAAGCCACAAAAGAAGAAGCAATGGAAAGTGCGCTTCGCCTTCTTGAAACGGTTGGACTTTCCGATAAAGCGGAAAGCTATCCGTCACAGCTTTCGGGCGGACAGAAACAGCGTGTGGCAATTGCAAGAGCGCTTGCGATGTCGCCTGACATTATGCTTTTTGACGAGCCTACATCAGCGCTTGATCCGGAAATGGTTGGGGAAGTTCTTGCTGTTATGAAGCAGCTTGCAAAAGACGGTATGACTATGGTGGTTGTAACACACGAAATGGGTTTTGCACGTGAAGTGGCAGACCGTGTAATGTTTATGGATGAAGGGGTTATTCTTGAAGAAGGGACACCGGAAGAAATTTTCTCGAATCCAAAACATCCAAGAACAATTGACTTTTTAAATAAGGTTTTATAATGAAAAGGAAGATACAAGAGAACTCTTGTATCTTTTTTTAAAACAGGGGGTATTTATGAAAAACATAGAATGGCAGGTAATTAAATTTACTCTTTTTTCAATATCGGCAGGGGTAATACAAACAGTTTCATTTACACTTTTTAATGAGCTTTTGCATTGGGAATACTGGCTGGCATATCTGCTTGCGCTGGTGTTATCTATTGTATGGAATTTTACATTCAACAGAAGATATACGTTCAAATCGGCGGCAAATATTCCGGTGGCAATGGCAAAACTGTTCGGGTTTTATGCTGTCTTCACACCGGTTTCAACATACATCGGTCAGTTTGCAACAACCGCCGGCGTGAACGAATATATCGTTTTTGTACTTACAATGCTTTCAAACCTCGTGCTTGAATTTTTATTCTGTAAACGGGTGGTTTATAAAAATCAAGAAAATACAAGAAAATAATTTTTTTGATAGCAAAGGAGAAACGACTATGTGTAAAAAGTTTATTGGTAAGTTGGTTGATGAGTATGGAGCTGAATGTATAATAAAGGGCATAGAATATTTTAAAGGACGAAAAAAACCGAAGACATCGTTAGAAAAATACCTTAACAATTCAAAAAAAAGAAAGGCTTTTAACAAGATCTATTTAAATAATGTTGATATAATTTACACTTTTAAAGATTGTGACGATAATGAGGATTTATTTTCGTTGGATGTGGAATATACATTCAGCGGAAGTGTTGAAAATAATTCACTTGGGTATTTGCTATTGTACTTAAGCTTAAAAGACAAGAATTATGATAATGTATCTTTAGAGGCGACTGATTGCCGTAAAGGTAATAATCGGGTCACTCCGGAAATTTCGCCAAAAGATAACAAAGGAAAGCAATACGGAGATAACGGTGCATACTGGCGAATTCCGTTTTATGGAGGAAATCGCAGATATATGGATTCTATTAAAATGAACCTTAAAATGAACTGGAAAAGATTTTCACAAAAAGGGGAAATATCTAATATTATAATAGACCCACAAAATTATGCCGAAAAATCAAAAGTTGAAAAGATAACGATAACCGTTGTAAATGAGTCAAGCTGCGAACTGGCAAATATTAAAATGAGCGAATATAACAGAAAAACACAAAAATTATTTTCGGAGAACGGCGAGTACGAAATTTATAATGCAGGTAATAATACGAACGGAAACAAAACTTTAATTGATAAACACGAAATTGTACGTCAGGAAATAGATGAAAATAAGGTGTTTGTTTTAAAATGTGAAAAATAAAGACGGCTCAAAGCCGTCTTTTTTTTATAAAAAAATACTTGACAAAACGGGGGTTGTGGGCGTAAACTGTAATTAGAGGTTACAAACGTAAATGGAGGGAGCTCTATGAAAAAGATATTTGCAATCGTTTTTGCCATGGTATGTATATTTAGTTTTAGTGGATGTGAAAAAACACCCGGAAGCACAGAAACGGAGACAAGTAATAAAACCATTATCGGATATATAAAAGAAATTAATAATGAAACTGTATCGTTTGATGAAACCGAATGGGTAACTGTACCGGGTGAACGCGCAACAGAGTTGGGCATAACAGATGATATTGCCTCAAATGGATTTTATATACATAATGAAGAAAGTGCTATAACGGAGTACGATATTGCGAATAAGTGCGTGATTTCTATTTTGGACTGGGGGAACCTTGTTACAAAAAAACAGATAGAACTTGTCAACTTTATTGATATGCTTGAACGAAGAGAAAGTGACTTAATTCCATATATGCTTACTATTGAAGATGGTAATGTCATTAAAATTGAAGAGCGCTATATTCCCTAAATGTATTAGTGAGTCAAAGACAGACAACTTTCAATTTATTGAAAAAATATTCTGATAGGAGTAAGGTTGAAATACACCTTGCTCCTTTTTATTTCTAATGTGCATTCATAGAAAATAAATAAAAGGTGAATTATGCACACCAATACTTATCTTGCACAAAGGCTTTTAAAAAAACACTTGACAAAACGGGGTTACAGGTGTAAACTGTAATTAGAGGTTACAGATGTAAACGGAGGTTGATATTATGAATAAAGAAATACATATAGCGGAAACCGAATGGAAGGTTATGGAGGTTTTGTGGGCAAAGCCCATGCTTACAATAGGCGAAATAAAAGAGGCGCTTTCAGATTCTGACTGGAGTGATTCAACAATAAAAACTCTTGTGCGAAGACTTTGCAAAAAGGATGCACTTGGAATTGATGATTCGAAGGGACAGTTTTTATATTATCCAATAGTTAATGAAAACGAGTGTAAGCTTAAGGAAACAAAAAACCTTATCAACCGAATTTACAACGGATCGGTAAAAATGCTTATGGCAAACCTTGCTTCGGAAAGCAAGCTTACCGACGAGGAAACAAAAAAACTTATGGATATTATAGATAAAATGGAGGGGGGCAACGGCAAATGACAAATTTAATGGAAATGACCATATTTGTTTCAGTTACGGCAATTTTGATATTGCTTTTCAAACGGCTGTTTAAAACAAAACTGTCGGCAAAATGGCATATGTGGATATGGGCGCTGCTGCTTGTGCGGTTTTTAGTTCCCAGTCTGCCGCAAAGTGAACTTTCGGTTTTTAATGCCGTTCCAAGCTCTCTGCCTGCACAGGAAACTGTGTATGTGCCGGTTGAACCTGTTCAAATAGCAGATACATATATAATTGCCGACAGACAAAGCGTTCCTATTGACAATGGCCCGGTTCAGCTTTCTGTATGGCCGGAAATAATAAATAAAGTATGGGTGATTGGTGCAGCTGTACTTTTTGCATATTTTATTTTGGTATATGCTTTGCACGCCGGCTCTTTAAAAAAGAAACCGCAGTTAACTGACGGGGGAATATTAAATATTCTGGAAGAATGCAAAGCCCAAATTGGCATAAAAAGAAATGTGCGGCTTGTATCAGGCGATGTGCCGATGCTTACAGGCATTATATGTCCCAAAATTGTAATGCCGGACGGATATAGCGATGATGAAAACAAAAGCATATTAATGCACGAGCTTTGTCATTTGAAAAATAACGATATTTTTCTTATATGGCTGGCGGTTATGATGCTTTGCATAAACTGGTTTAATCCGATTATGTGGTATGCGTTTTTCACATTCCGCAAGGATGTTGAAGTGTACTGCGACGAAAGGGTGCTTGAAATTACCGGCGGTAAAAAGGAATATGCAAGCCTGCTTTTAAAAACAGCACTTCGTAAAAACAGATTTGTAGCAGGAACAACGGCACTTCAAAACGGCGAGAAAGAGGTTGAGCGCCGCATTAAATATATTGCAGGCTTTAAAAAACCTACAGTAATATGGACGGCAGTAATTCTTGTTATTGCACTTGCTACCGGCGCACTTTGTCTTACAAATTCGGTTAAGGAATATTCAATGGATGAGGCAGTATACGCCGAATATATATCACGTCCTGTTGGCTCAATTATGGCGGATATTGATTATGCCGATAAAGAAAAAGCAGTATTTCATTACATAAACGGACTTTTTGTATATAACTTTGAAACAAAACAGATAGAACGCAGTTTTGACCTTAATAAGCTGAACTGTGCGCTGCCACAGCAGGGGCCTGTAGGTCTTACGATAGCAGTATCAAAAGACGGTAAAACAGCGGTGCTTACAAACTA
>JAZRHB010000038.1:0-4441 GCA_045644605.1 Clostridia bacterium | reverse complement strand
CGCACAAAAATACTGCTGATAGTGGCATTTTTAATAGTTCTTTTTACGGTTGGCAGTTTTGCAGGCTACGCAGCTCTTGCAATCTTTCTTTTTGCCGTAAATAAAACTGCAAACGTGCCGTTTAAAATGCTTGTAAAAAGCCTCAAACCGCTGCTTTTTTTCATTGTATTTACGGCGGTAATCAACCTGTTTTTAACAAGGGGAGAGCCCATTTTTAAATGGGGAATTATTACAATTACAAAAGAGGGGTTGCGCCTTACAATTGCAATGTCGCTTCGCCTTATTTTCCTTGTAATCGGCACATCAATACTCACTTATACAACCTCGCCGATTATACTTACCGACGGAATTGAAAGTCTGTTCCGTCCGCTTTCAAAAATAGGATTCCCCGCACACGAAATTGCTATGATGATGACAATTGCAATCCGCTTTATTCCTACAATAATTGACGAAACCGATAAAATAATGAAAGCACAGTCGGCACGCGGCTCGGATTTTGAATCGGGCTCTTTGGTGCGCCGGGCAAAAGCGCTTATTCCCATACTTGTACCGCTGTTTATAAGTGCGTTTCGCCGTGCAGATGACCTTGCAACCGCAATGGAGTGCCGTTGCTACCGCGGCGGCGAGGGAAGAACAAAACTTAAAGCCATAAAAATGAAAAAAATTGATGCAGGAGCATTTCTTATAACCGTACTTGTGTTTGCGGCGGTAATTGCACTCAACTTTATAATTTAAGAGGAAAACCACCGAAGGTGGTGGGCGGATTGCAAAAGAACAATCCCTCCGTCATTTTCTTTAAGAGAAAATGCCACCGTCTCGCTGCGGCTCGGTCCCATCGCGGCTCTGACAGTCCACCGGACTGTCATTCACTACCGCGCTGCCCGTTTCACTACCTTTACACAAGGGAGGCTGAAAGGAACTCATATGAAAAACATTGTCCTTACTGTATCTTATGACGGTACAAATTATCACGGATTTCAAAAACAGAATAATGCCGTTACCGTTCAGGAGCTGCTTGAGAGGGCAATTTTTGAAATAACGGGGGAGAAATCGGCAATAATCGGCTGCAGCCGCACCGATGCGGGCGTTCACGCAGAAGAGTATGTGTGCAATTTTCATACAAACACGAAAATTCCTGCGGATAAAATCCCGTTTGCGCTTAATACCGTACTTCCTGATGATATTTCGTGTATGAGCGGCAGGGAAGCGGAAGAGGATTTCCACGCGCGCTTTTCCGCAAAATCAAAAATATACGAATACCGCATTTGGACGGCTCCGCATAAACACGCACTTTCCGCCCGTTATAGCTGGCATTATCCCTATAAAGTAAACTTATCGGCAATGAAACAAGCGGCGCGCGCTTTTATCGGCGAAAAGGATTTTGCAGGGTTTATGTCAACAGGCGGCCAGCAAAAAACCACCGTAAAAGAAATTTACGACCTTTCGGTTTCAAAATCGGGGGATATGATAAAAATAAAAATCCACGCAAACGGCTACCTTTACAATATGGTTCGCATAATTGCAGGCACGCTTATTTACGTGGGGAACGGTAAAATTGACAGGAATGAAATTGAAGAAATAATTGCATCAAAAGACAGAAAAAGAGCAGGTATAACTGCTCCTCCCGAAGGTCTTATGCTTAAAAAAGTGTTCTACTAGAATTTTCCGTAGAGCACTCTTTTTATGCCCGATAAATCTTCTTTATATCCAATTTCCGTAAAGTTTTCTTTCATAATTTCATAAACGGACTCATACTGATTATATCCTATTTCAAACGCAAGTGTTCCGCCTTTTTCGAGAATTTGCGGCGCAAAGGCGCAAATTCTTTTGTAAAATATAAGTCCGTCTTCGCCGCCGTCAAGGGCGAGGTGCGGCTCAAACTCAATTACGTCTTTCATTAAAGTTGAAAGCTCATGCGTTTCAATATACGGCGGGTTTGACACTATAAGGTCGTACTTTCCGATGGGGATTTCAGACAAAATATCAGTTTCGAAAAACGAAACATTGCTGCATCCGTTAAAGGATGCGTTTTTTTTCGCCACTTCAAGAGCGGCAGGGGAAATATCCACCGCCGTAACGGAAGAGGTCGGCATATTTTTCGCTAAAGATATAGCAATACAGCCGCTTCCCGTACATAAATCAAGAACATTTTTGCCACCTTGGGATAAGGCATATTCCACCAGAATTTCCGTATCGGCGCGCGGAATAAGAACGTTTTCGTTTACGGCAAACTTAAGTCCATAAAACTCCTGCTCGCCTGTAATATAGGAAAAGGGCATGCCAGCCGCCCTTTTTTCTATGTTTTCAAAATATTTTTTTTCACATTCAGTGGGAACCTCATCGCTGCCGCGGATTATTATATCCGAAACCGAAATTTTTGCCGCATCCGCAAGGATAAGCCTTGCTTCACGAATGGGGTTTTCCGCTTTGTTTTCAAGGGTTTTTGCACCCTTTTGAATAATATCACTAATTACCACTTTGCATCTTCCTCGTTTTCAGGAATTACTTCTGTAAGTGAACGGATTGCAACTTCAATCTGCTTATCATCGGGTTCTTTTGTTGTAATTCTCTGCAGCCACAGTCCCGGTGAGGAAAGTCCGCGCATCAGCTTATTATCGCATCTGCCCGCAAATTTTATAAATTCATATGCAAGTCCCGCAACAAGCGGCAGAAGCGCAAGCTTTATTACAATACGAAGCGCAAGGTTGCTCCACGTAACAAACGAAAATACGATTATTCCGATAATCATAACTTCAATCAAAAAGCTTGTGCCGCAGCGTGGGTGGAAACGTGAGTATTTGCGCACATTTTCTACCGTAAGCTCGTCGCCGTGTTCATAACACGCAATGGATTTATGTTCGGCTCCGTGGTACTGGAACACTCTTTTTATTTCCTTCGTCTGCGATACAAGAAGTACGTATGCTACAAAAATTATCATTCGCATAACGCCTTCAATAATGCTTTTCACAAAATCATAAGGTACAAATTGCGCCACAAATTTTGTAACAACTGCAGGCAGAAAAATAAACAGTGCAACCGACAAAAACAGCGCAATTACAACCGATGTATAGATTACGGCATCCTTATTTTTAAACACCTTTTCAAGCCACGCATCAAATTTTGACGGCTCGTAGGATTTATCTTCTTCGTCAAGGTCGTAAAGCTCGGCTGAAAGCATAAGCGTTTTTATGCCAAGAACCATTGACTGCACAAAGTTTATAACTCCGCGGATTATCGGGAGCTTTGCAAGCTTGTTCTTTTTTATAAGGGCATTTACAGGCTGCTTATTCACAACAATTTCGCCATTTGCTTTACGTACGCTTGTTGCAATATAGTCGGGGCCTTTCATCATAACCCCTTCAAGCACCGCCTGCCCGCCAATACTTGTTTTCATACATTTTTTGTTTTCCATAACGTTCTCCTTAAAATAATATTATAAGGTCATCCGGACAAAGTCCGGCAAAATATTCGAATATCGGGAATTTTTCAAGTGTTTTTCTGATTTCTTTTTCCTCGTGATGCACTCCGCAAAGTGCTTCGGCAATGGGAGCAGAATCCATACGTCCAAAAAAGTCGCCCGAAAATAAAGCTTTTTCAATGATACCGTTTTTGATATCCATATTAAGCTCTATTATACCGCAGGCAAAATGCGCCGCGTTATGATACGAATATTTGGGCGAAAATCCGTAGTTCCATTCCCACGTAGCATACTTTTCTTTTTCAAGCTTTTTGATTTCGGCAATATCCTCATCGGCTAGTGTATATTTTTCGCCGTCCGCCGCATCAAAAACAAGTCTTTTAAACTCGGGGATAGATATATCCGAGTAGCCGGAAATGTTTGTTACCCTGCTTTTTACGGATGCAATACCCTTGGTTTTTATTTTCATTTCGTTTACGGTAAGCACTTTTTCAAGAATATCGGTACTCACTTTGAACATCAGCGTTCCGTGGTGAAGAAGCATATCCTTATATACATACTGCGCGTTCCCCGAAAACTTACGCCCGTCAATTAAAAGGTCGTTTCTGCCCGAAAGAGTTGCATTTACACCAAGTGACAAAAGCACATCAACAACGGGGTCGGTAAATTTCTTGAAATTTAAAAAATCGTCACCCACGTTTTTGGTAATAAACGTGTAGTTCAGGTTGCCAAGGTCATGAAAAACCGCACCGCCGCCCGACATCCTGCGGACAACGTGTATTCCCATTTCATCCGCCACATCTTTATTTATTTCTGCAAGCGTATTCTGATTTCTGCCGATAATTACAGACGGCTCGTTCTGCCATAAAATAAGCTTGTCTCGGCCATCTTTTTTAAGAAAATATTCTTCCGCCGCAAGATTAAACTGAGGAAGTGTTGATTTAAGGTCTATAAGCAAAGTTTTCATATATTCCACCCATTACAGTTTATCATAAATAAGCTGGTTTGTCTACAAAAATATTG